>JANQKN010000026.1 GCA_028281065.1 Flavobacteriaceae bacterium
AACAGATAGCCAAAAGCGAATCCTTCCATACCTGGTTGGATACCAGGCGTTCCGTTCGGGATTTTTCCGATAAGCCCGTTCCCAAAGAAGTTATAGAAAACCTTATAAAAAGTGCTTCTACAGCACCCTCCGGCGCCCATAAACAACCTTGGACCTTTTGTGCCATTTCCAACCCCGAACTAAAGACCGAAATAAGGAAAGCCGCCGAAATAGAGGAGAAGGAGAACTACGAAAACCGAATGAGCGAACGGTGGAAGAAAGATTTGGAGCCCTTGGGAACCGATATGCACAAACCTTTTTTGGAAATTGCCCCTTGGCTTATTGTGGTGTTTAAGAAAGCATACGAGTTTGATGAAGATGGTGAAAAACACAACAATTACTACGTAAACGAGTCCATTGGGATTGCCTGTGGGATGTTGATTGCTGCCATACATAATGCGGGGTTGGTCACTTTAACCCATACACCAAGCCCTATGAATTTTTTAACCAAAATTTTGGGCAGGCCCAGTAACGAAAGGGCTTTTTTGCTACTTCCAGTAGGTTTCCCAAAATTCCCTACCTATGTACCCGACCTTAAGAGAAAAGGATTGGACGAAATGACGGTGTTTTACCCATGATAATTATTATATGAGATATAGCATTACGACACGTATAAGAAGGATACTACTTACTTTATTGATTGCAAGTTTATTAGTGGGATGCGATAACCCTACAACTAAAGAAAACGACAAAAGGAAAACTTGGGTATACCTTACGGTTACCTACGATACAACCGATGGTGAGATCACCAATTATTTGTACGGAAAGATTACCCAGAAAGACCTACATAACATAAAAACAAAGAGCAATTCTGAAGAGCTCTTCGAAATCTCTGAGAGCCGTTATATCGATGATGATGGAATGGTAATAGGATATCAGGAAGACAACGAAACAGGTACATTCTATTATAGGCTAAAAAATGTCGTCTATATGGAAATCTTGCAAAGTGATCCCATAAATACCAAAGTTGAAATTAATGACTAAGCTACAGGTATATCACGTTATAAAATTGTAAGATATAGACACACTGGAGGTTATACTGCATTTTATCCAAACTTATTTGTTAGTGGGCTTCGGACTCTATTCATTAGTATATTTCATAGGCCGTTTGCTTGTTACCTATAAGGATTCCATTAAGGAATTCGATTACGACGCTTGTTTGTTCACTGCCTATATCGGGCTATTTTTAAGCGTCGCTTGGTTGGTAATCGCATTTGTTTTTCATTCAGATAGGATCTTTGGTCCTTATTGGTTTGGGGTTTTACTGCAACCCCTTACCTGGTTGGTATTAACCCAATCGCTGCGTTTTAAGGTGGTTAGAAAGTTTTTGTTGTTTCGGCTTGTCATCTCCCTTTCGTTTGTTGTTACCTACGAGCGTTTAACCATGTGGGTAGTAACCCTTCATCGTGATTACCTTCCCAGTGGTTGGGACTCGATTCCCGATTTGGGCTTGGATATAACGGTATTTGCCGTTATAAAAGGGTTCGTTATAAAGGTGGCCCTATTTCTATTAGCCGTAAGGCTATACCATTTTATCATGCAACAACTGGGACTGCAGGACAAAGGGCAAGGAGGTATTTTAAGATGATAGGAATCAGATATGGAGGTACTTAAATATAGGTTTTTAACCCTCTTTCAGGATTTCGATAACAGTATCTTTATAACTGGCACCAATAGGAACCTCGGTTTCATCTATTTCCACATCCACTTTGGTAAAAGCTGTTACTTTAGTCAAATTCACAATAAAAGAACGGTGAATACGTAAAAAACCCTTAGGGAGCTTTTGTTCGAAGTGGGATAAGGATTCCTTGGTCATAATACGCTGTCCTTCGGTATGGATACGTACATAATCCTTCACGCTTTCCACATATAGTATATCCTGAAAACGGATTTTAATGAACTTCTTGTTGGCGTTTACATATATGTGATCATTCACTACGGGTGTCTCTGGGGGAGAACCCGTTAAAGACGACCCCATCGCTTGCTTTTTGAATTTGTTTACGGCTTTAAAAAATCGTGTAAACGAAATGGGCTTTAATAAATAATCTATTACATCCAGTTCGTAACTTTCCAAGGCATAATGTCTATAGGCAGTGGTAAAGATCACTTTTAGGGGGCGGGAAAGTGATTTTAGGAAATCAATACCCGAAACCAAGGGCATTTCGATATCTAAAAATAGAAGATCGATCTCTGTGGTTTGCAAAAACCCCGATGCTTCCACGGGATTGGAAAAGGTAGCTACCAATTTTAAATCCGGGATTTGGGCTATATGCGACTGTATCACCTCTAGGGCTAAGGGTTCGTCGTCTATCGCAATGCATTTTATGGTCGCCATACTATTGTAAATCTAGGGATAATTTCACCCAATAGCTATCCTCGGCATCTTTTACTTCCAAATCATGATTATTGGGATAATTGAGTTCTAATTGCCGGTTTAAATTAAAGGTGCCAATGCCTTGTTTTTTCGAAACCACTTTGTCCAATGCCTTTTCAGTTTTGCTGTTATAAATCGTAAACGTGAGTTTCTGGTTCAGTACCATTAAATGAATGTGAATTTTTGCCTTGGCATCACTACCACTGGAACCATGCTTAAAGGCGTTTTCTACAAGCGGAACCAGTAGGAGTGGGGCTATATGCGTACTAGGCTCGTCTATAGAATGCTCAAACACCAAATCCAATTCTTCTCCATAACGCAATTGTTCCAAATCTATAAAACCTTGAATAAGTTCCATTTCCTTTTCTATGGTAATAAAGGGTTCATTGCTTTGATAGAGGATGAAATCCAGTAATTCCGATAACTTTAGAACTACAGTAGGTGCCAAATCCGATTTCGATAAAGTAAGGGCATATAGGTTGTTTAGTGTGTTGAAGAGAAAGTGTGGCTGTATTTGTGCTTTCAGAAATTTCAGTTCGCTTTTCGCTTTCTCCTTCTGAAGGATTTCAATTTCATGTTTTTCATTAAATCGGCTTTTAATGATTTTCACAATTAAAATGATAAAAGCATAGATATACACTACAGGGAAGTATACCCCGAACAAATAGGGAACGTCCGATAGGATTTCCACAATGGATTCTTGTGTAAACTCCTCCCTAAAAAGAGGCTCTGCAATGTGGATCACGCACCACCGTGCTAAGGCAGAAATTAGATAAACCGAAAGCAGGAAGGAAAGGGCAAAGGCTCCATATCGTTTTTTAAAAAGAAGTTTCGGTACTTGATAATAATTCAAAGTATAAGCTGCCAACACTTGGGCTGGCAACATAGCTGCATAGTTGTATATATGGTCTAAAGTTCCTGTGTTTAGGGTTCCCAAGAGGGAAAAAATAGCTAAAAAGAATACCCAAAACAGTAAGTGGGAGGCTATACGGTACCGTAGGATATGATCCAAAAACTTGGGTGGTGATTTCATGAAGGCTAAGGTAAACATTAGCCTTGTTCCCTTTTTCATAAATCTGTACAATTGCGATACCTACCCATAGAAATTGGTTTGCGGTGGACGAAGCTGGTTTTTCGGAACAATCCATTGTTTGTTTGTCGGTATGGGATATTGGTCGCTTTTTTTGAATTGGTGATTTTTTAGCCACTACTTTTGGAAAGTAATCGATTGCAACCTATTCAATTCATCAATCAATTCCTCCTTTGCAAAAAGCTATGAAGGATTTTAAAAAACAGAACACTATGAAAACTATAATCACCACCCTCACGTTTCTAATCGCAAACATGGTTTTGGGTTATGCACAAAATTGTGAAGCCCTTTTAATGGCTGTACAGAATAATGATGTAAAAAAAGTGGAAACCCTTTTACAAAAGCAAAACCCCAACTGTAAATTTGAAAGCAGGATACAACCCAGAACCCCTTTGGGGATGGCGGCCCGTAACGGAAACCTAGAGATTGCAAGGCTTTTGGTCAATGCGGGGGCTCGGGTATCCTATCGTCATTCCAATGATGCTAGCGCACTCATGATAGCTGCCCAAAATGGATATTACGAACTTTCTAAATATTTGGTAGACCAAGGAGCTAAGGTCAATAAAAAGGTCAAAGGCGATGGTACGCCACTCATTTCTGCGGTACGTGGGGGGAATATAGATATTATAAGCATGTTGCTAAAAAAAGGAGCCAATCCCAATGTAGCTGTTGAAGGAGACGGCAACCCCATGATCTGGGCCGGTAATTGCGATGATCCAAAAATTATGGAACTGTTGCTATCCTATGCAGGCGATGTAAATAAAGAAACCCCTGGGGATGGCACTCCTTTAATCCAAGCCTCCGGTAGGGGAAACCTAGCGATGGTTACGGCATTGGTGCGTTTAGGGGCCGATGTAAACAAAGAAAGCGATGGCGATGGTAATCCATTGATTTATGCCTCCAAAAATGGTCATTTAGATGTTGTACAATACCTAGTAGAGCACGGAGCCGATGTAGACAGGCATGTAAAAGGAGATGAAACCCCGCTTATACGCGCAGCTTGGAGCGGACATCTGGATGTGGTAAAATACCTTGTTGAACAAGGAGCAGATATCAATAAAACCGTGAGGGATAGTTTCTCCCTAAATTCCGAACGTAGGAACGCCCTTAAAATGGCCAAAAGGGAAAACCATACAGAAGTAGTCGAATACCTTATTAGTAAAGGGGCTAAAGAATAGTCCAGGCTTATTCCTTTTTATTGCCCAACCCTTTGTGAATAATCCAAAGGGTTTTTTATTATTTGTATAAGGCTTGGTAAGGATTAGTTCCTTTTAAATCAGTCTGTTTAACTCAAATTTAGACCCTTTCCACTTCAAAAAAAGAACAAAAACCTCTATCTTGTAACCAATAATGGGTATCTAAATTTTTGTTTTAGAACCCTACCTTGTTTTATAATAGAACAAGATCTACTTGTAGTTTACTCCCCAGTTATAAAATGCGTATATCGCCCTGGCATTGCTTTGGGTCGATAGAATAATTGAATCTAAAAAATTAGTTATGGCCACAATTAAATTTACATTATGGAATGCAGAATGGTTTAATGAATTGTTTACGGGGAACCCACCACAATTTCACCCAGACAATCACCCGGGATACATGACCCGGGAACCTGTTGGGGATCGCAGAAGGGATTTGGCAGGCGTTATTAACGATGTGGATAGCGATGTTTGGGTTATTGTAGAAGGACCCAACCAAAGCGAAGAATTGCAGTTGTTTTTTGATCAGGCTACAGTTAACGGAACCTGGGAATGTGTCGTGCAACCCAGTGGGGCGCAAAGTGTAGGCATTGCTGTACGAACCGATACAGGAAAGTTTGCAGCAACACCTATAGATTGGCATGACATACAAAACAGTGTAGAAGCTCAAAAACTAAGGGAAGCCACAGATCCGTTTGAAATGGATACCGATTCCGATGGCATTAAAGAATTGCACAAGTTTGAGCGCCGCCCATTGTATGTAACTGTTCATACTGCCGATGGAAAGCAATTTAGGGTAATTGGGGTCCATTTAAAGAGCAAAGGGATTTTCAATTCGTTGGAGTGGAGCAAATGGTGGTCTAAAGCCGATGGTAACCGAAAGCGTATCGTAGCCCAATGTTTTCAGCTAAGGAGTCGATTTTTGGATAGCTATTTAACCGATGCTGCCACTAAGTACATACCACTTATTGTCTGCGGCGATATTAACGATGGGC
>JANQKN010000050.1 GCA_028281065.1 Flavobacteriaceae bacterium
TCTTTAATAACGGTTCGGCGTATTTGCCGTGAGCGCCACTCCTTAAGTAGTTTTATTCCCCCGATTTTGTTTTGGGTGCTAGCGTGTATGTTTTTAAAAGAGCTTTTAATGAAAGAATGCAAATGGTTTTTAACCGCTAGTTGAATGTCTCCCTGTGTATGTTTACTTACATACTGAAACCAATTGGAAAATGGAGGCTTGGGATGAGGCCTTCCGGGGTTGAAAGGCTCATGCACATATCGAATCTTGGGAGAGGCGCTGATGATCTTACCTACCCAAGTTGAGCCGGATCGGTGCGCGCCTGTTACCAGTATAGGTCTTTTTCTGCTCATACGGGGTAATAAACAGGGATAAATTAATCGTATAAGCTTTTGGTTTGGCTAATGTCTTTAAAGAACAAGGGCTTTATTTTTTCCAATTCTTCTTTAGACAGGTCCCACCATTGCAATGTTTCTATTTCCCGAATAATCGCCTCATCGAATCTTTTCTTCAGTTCCTTGGCAGGCACACCACCTACAACACTGTAAGGTGCAACGTCCTTGGTTACGACACTACCGCTGGCAATAATGGCTCCATTGCCAATGGTAACCCCGCCTACAACAATCGCATTGTGCCCTATCCATACATCGTGACCAATCACTGTTTTCTTCACTTCTTTTAGTTGTGAAAGAGATCCATCGAAAAGATTTTTATTGATGTAGGTAGATAGATAATTTACAGGATGGTTAGTGGTATGTATGGCCACATCGGCGCCCAATTGGCAGTATTTTCCAATTTCGATATTCCCATGCAAAAAGTTGTTGTAGCCAAGGGTTGTGGCGTATCCCAATTTTATGTTCCCAGAAAAATTACAGCGATCGGGAACCTTGTTGGCGCCTTCAAAAGCTACATTTTGCAAGCCTCTTGAAAACCCAGAGAGACTCACCTTATCGGTCTTTTGGGGTGTGTTTAAAAAATAGTAGAGTACTTTTCTTATAAATCCGCGCATAGGGTTGGTTAAAAAGCGTAGTTAAAAATAGGCCTTTTAGAATTAATAGGTTTTATGCCCTTCGGGAAGCTTTAACCACTTATAAAAAGTAGGACGCATCCATCGGTTCATCAATATCCTTTTTACCACAAACGATTTAAAACCATATGACAACGATCCTCTTTTGGGAGGGGGAATTTTACCCAGGGCATCATTTTCGTTTAAGGCACCCGCCTTTACTTCGTACATCCAAGCTTCGGGTTGGTTGCCCATGTGGTAAGCATAATTGCCTGCTGTGGCCAATCGCCAGAACCCAGAGACATCGTTAGGTACGTCGATATAATCCTTGTCGGCTTTACTGGAGTATGCCATTTTACTAGAGATATTCGGAGCTTTTTGGAATACTTCCCTCCTAAGGGTAGAAACAAAATGCCCACAGCCCACCACGGCCGAAAAACCTTTTCGCTGCACAGTCATCTGGTACTTTAACCGCAGTCCATTGGCATACATGCTATCCTCCCTACCAATGCTCTTGGCAAATTTGAGCATGTCTTCGGGATTGCAAATACTTTGAAATTTTAACTGCCTTTTAAAAAAGGCTCCGTAAATTGTATTTACGGTATGGTTGGCAAACATGGTACCGTGAGGAACGGGCGATACCATCCCTGCTTCTGGAAAATGTCTATAGGTTTCCTCTACCGCCTCCATCCAACCTTTCAAAAACAATACGTCGCCATCGCTTATGGTTACCAAAGCTTCCTGGCTGGATTTTGCTATGGGAATAACGGCATCTATTTTTCCAACATTCGCTTTATAATGCACCAACTGATCGATAGCACCTTTGCGGTGCAATTCCTGAAGGTACTCGGTAACCCCCTCACAGCTTCCATTGTTTACAACGGTTAAGAAACTTTGGGAATGACGGGTAGCATTGCAGGAATCGATACATAGCTTGGTAAAATCCAACCCCTTTTCGAAATAACCTTCCAAGTTGGGCACATAGACAGGAATGATGATGCGGTGGTACGCATCGCCTTTTATTTCTTTATCCTTTTCGGGATTTCTACCTATACGCATAGCTAATTGAAATAGGTCCTTAGACAGTAAAGAGGTTTAAAATACGCATTAAACTTAGGTATTTTTAAAGACTTTTCGGGATGTGTTTTCTTCCAGTTAAAAACTGCATAGCGAAGTAGGCGCCTAGCAATACGGCGTAAAACCCAAGGGTTTGTCACCCCCATTTTCACAAAATTGTCATACATCTTCAGGGCAATTCCCTTGTACAATTCCTTTTGTTGGGAAAGTCTTTCTTCGCTATCGTATACCCTATAATAGGCCAAAGGTTCGTTTACGTAGTATATGGAATGCTTATAAAAGAACAGTTGGTAA
This sequence comes from Flavobacteriaceae bacterium, assembly GCA_028281065.1. GTDB lineage: Bacteria > Bacteroidota > Bacteroidia > Flavobacteriales > Flavobacteriaceae > Aureisphaera. The sequence goes on from JANQKN010000050.1 coordinate 2,357, forward strand.
AAATCCTGATCTTCGCCCGCCTTAATCGTTTCGTCAAACCGTAAATCCCTAAGGGCTTCTCTTTTTATCAAAGGTGTTGGGGATTTAATGAGCCATACGCCCAAGGCATTCCAAAAGACACGGCCCGATCGTAGGTGTTCCTTCCCCTTCGCAGGTCCCAATTGCTTCCCAGTTTCTCTTCCTTCCTCGTCCACGACCAAGCAGGCACAATGCACCAACATCGCTTCTGGCTCCCTTTGGAAGGCTTCCAATTGGTGTTCTATTTTGTTGGGAGCCCAAAAATCGTCATCATCCAAAAAAGCAATGAAATCCCCTTGGGCATGGTCTATTCCATAGTTTCGGGCAGATGAGATCCCGCCATTGGTTTTATGATGGTAAGTACAGTTGGAAAAACGCCCGCACAGTTCCTTGGCATAGGGCGTTTTGGAACCATCGTCCACCACCAAAATTTCGATGTGCGAATAGTTTTGCTTGGCTACACTTTCCAATGCCTGAAGCAAATAGGCCTCTCTGTTGTAGGTAGGAATAATAACACTTACCAAAGGATTCGCCTTCATACCGTGCTATTTAAAAAGCTTGTTTTTTATGCGTTTCCATAAACCTTTGGGAGTTTCTTTTTGCAAACGGGAAATCTCCTTGTAAGCTTCATGGAGTGACTTCATGTCTTCGTAATAGATCCCATAGAACTCCCTGTGAAGACGTTCATCCTCTTCCTGTTTTTTAGCATGGAATTCGGGGGAATTACTGGCTCCGCTTAAATCGAACAAAGCCAAGGGATACTTTATGTGTTTGAAGGTAATTTCCCCGCTCACCAAACATTTCAGGTAAAAAGCCCTGTCTGCCGATATCCTATAGGTTTCATCATAGTTCCCCATACGCTCAAATACACTTTTGTGAAAAAGCGTACTCTGGTGGGGCAATGACGTTTTCATGAAATAGTAAGGGGTCACAGTATCGGTAAAGACCTTTTCCCCTTTTTTGTATTTGTAGTCACCATAGACGATATCACCTTCAAAATCATTATGCGTTATGAACTCTTCCAAAGCCTTTGGAGTGTAAAAGGTATCACCACTATTCATAAAGAGAAGGTAATCCCCCGTAGCGTTTTTTATTCCTTTGTTTTGAGCATTGTAGATCCCTTTGTCGGGTTCGCTCACTCCGTAGTGAATGTACTCGGTTTCTGCTTCCATGTATTCCTTGCTACCATCGTTGGACGCTCCGTCGATCACTAAAAATTCGTAATTGGAATAGGTCTGTTCCTTAACGGAAGCAATGGTGGCTTTTAACCCTTCCAGGTTATTGTAATTAATGGTTATGATGGAAACCTTGGGTGTGCTCATGCTTCTGAAAGGTACCAATTATACATACGTTCTATCCCTTCTTGCAAAGATATCTTAGCGGTCCAACCCATTTGTCCAATCTTTGAAACGTCCGTCACTTTTCTGAAGGTACCATCGGGCTTGTCTGTATTAAAATAGAATTCGCCCTCGAAACCAATCTCTATTTTTATGAGCTGAGCTAAATCGGCAATGCTAACATCGTTGCCTGTTCCTATGTTTACGTGGGTGTTACGTACTTCCGATGCACTTTCCTTTTGGGGTGCTTCGTAGGCTTTCATGAGGAACAAACAGGCTTCGGCCATATCTTCTACCCATAAGAATTCACGCATGGGTTTTCCGGAGCCCCAGATTTCTACCCAAACCTTTCCGTCTCGCTTAGAAACACCAAAGGATTTGAGGGTCTTTAAAATTTCATCTTTGTTTGAGTTTCCATCGACATCGCCTATGGGAAGACGGTTAAAGTCCTTTCTAACACCCTCCCAATCGTCGTTTTCCAACAACCTACCCAAATGAATCTTACGCATGAGTGCAGGTAGCACGTGGGCTTTTTCCAAATCGAAATTATCGTTGGCGCCATACAGATTGGTAGGCATGGCCGAAATATAGTTGGTACCGTATTGCAGATTATAGCTTTCGCAGAGCTTTATTCCCGCAATCTTGGCAATGGCATAGGGTTCGTTGGTATACTCCAACACATCGGTGAGCAAATAGTCTTCCTTAATGGGTTGTTGGGCCTGCTTGGGATAAATACAGGTGCTGCCCAAAAACAATAGCTTCTTTACCCCTTGAAGATAACTGTGATGTACCACGTTGTTCTGTATCATCAAATTATCATACAGGAACTCTGCTCTGTAGGTGTTGTTGGCTTGGATCCCCCCTACTTTGGCAGCAGCCATAAAAACGTATTCGGGTTGTTCTTCAGCAAAAAAATTGGAAACTTGTTGATTGTCGCGAAGATCCAATTCACTACTCGTCCTGAGCAACAAATTGTCGTAGCCTTCTTTTTTCAACAAGCGAACAATGGCACTTCCTACCAGGCCTTTATGCCCTGCTACATATATCTTGGCGTCTTTGTTCATCTATTATTCGAAATAATTGGAAGTATTAAACCCACCTTCTTTTAGGTATTGTTCTTTCTTCATAAGATTTAGATCACTATCCATCATTTCCTCTACCAAGCTTTCTAATTCGTATTTAGGGACCCATCCCAGCTTCTCTTTTGCCTTGGTAGCATCTCCAATGAGCATGTCTACTTCGGTAGGTCTAAAATAACCAGGGTCTATTTCCAACACCAATTTTCCTTCGGGAAGTGGGTAGCGTTCGTAGTTGGCTTCGGCTACGTATGCTTTTTCATCCGCTCCCGTTCCTTCAAAACGCAGCGTTACCCCAATGTGGGAAAACGCCATGATGACAAAGTCACGAACCGTGGTGGTTTTTCCTGTGGCGATGACCCAATCTTCGGGTTCGTCGGCCTGAAGGATCATCCACATCATTCGTACATAATCCTTAGCATGTCCCCAATCGCGTTGGGCATCCAAATTCCCAATATAGAGACGATCCTGAAGCCCAAGGGCAATCTTGGCAGTAGCCCGTGTAATCTTACGTGTTACGAAAGTTTCTCCCCGAATGGGCGATTCGTGATTAAACAAAATGCCGTTGCAGGCAAAAATGCCATAGGCTTCCCTATAATTTACCGTAGCCCAATAGGCATAGAGTTTGGCGACCCCATAAGGACTCCTTGGATAAAAGGGCGTGGTTTCGGTCTGGGGGATTTCCTGGACCTTTCCATACAATTCCGAAGTGGAGGCTTGATATACTTTTGTCTTCTCTTCTAGCCCTAAAAACCGAACAGCTTCCAAAATCCGTAAGGCACCCAATCCGTCGGCATTGGCTGTGTATTCGGGAATCTGAAAAGAAACCCCAACATGGCTCATTGCAGCCAGATTGTATATCTCGTCAGGCTTTATTTCGTTAATGATTCGGATTAGGTTAGTGCTGTCCGTCATGTCGCCATAATGCAAAATAAAATTGCGATCAGATACATGGGGATCTTGGTATAGATGGTCGATACGGTCGGTATTAAACGAGGAGGCTCTTCTTTTTAAACCGTGGACCTCGTACCCCTTTTTTAAGAGGAACTCACTTAGGTAAGCTCCATCTTGACCCGTAACTCCTGTAATAAATGCTACTTTCATAGTTGGTTGTTCGTTTCGGAACTAAGGCTTCCATACTTCTGTATACAAAGCTTTATAACTTTCTGTCTGTATTTCTGGGCTAAACCGTTCTTCTGCATAATGCCTAATCTTTTGGGGGCTAAAGCCTTCTTGGGTATCGAAAAACGACGTTATAGCCTCTGCCAAAGACTTGCCCGATAGTTCGTTGGCCAACACGCCATTAAAGCCTGTTGTTATATGCTCTTTCATTCCACCATTTGCAAAACAGATAACGGGGGTTCCCGTTGCCATTGCTTCCAGCATGGTGTTGGGCAGATTATCTTCCCTACTGGGTAAAATACAAGCGTTTGCCGTGGCAAAGCAGGCGGCAATCTCCTGCGGTTCCGATTTAAAACCCAAAGGTATGACTTTTACGGCTTCGTTGGGAACTTCCACTTCGCCTTTTCCCAGTGTAAGTAATGTAAGCGGAAAGGTAATGCTCGATAAGGCTTCCAAGAGGAGATCGAATCCCTTTCTGTCTATATGAAGTGATCCTGCCGCAAAAAGCAATACTTTCTCATTGGGAGCTATTTGTAAATCTTCCCGAAGGGAATGAACTGTTGGACTAAAGACCTCCAAATCGATACTGTTGGGAATAACCTTTTTATGCGAAAAGCCAGAAAATACATTACTGGCCTCTGCTAAATCCAAAAGCCATTGGGAAGGGCTTGCCAAAGCACCTGCGGTACATTGGGATATGGCCTTTTGCTTATACTCAAGTATGTTTTGATCCAGTGTGTTGGTTATGTTATTCTTTTCCCGATCCCCGTTATAGTGAAACAGTCCCATAAAAGGGTTCATATCGTGTAGGGTCCAAACCACTGGTTTTTTATAGACTGAAAAAAATCGTTCGTAATCCAAAATACTGGTGACCATGTGTAGATTGACCAGATCGCCTTCTTTTAAGAAAGGGTGTGACTCCAGCTCTTTTGTACTGAAAGGAAGTGACAACATTTCATAAGAAAGATTGGGTTCCATCCCTGCAATTGTTTTTTGAATCCTGTCTTTATCTGAAGGGGATATTTTTCGTCCCAGTCTGGAAAGTACGGAGGCACGTTTGTGGGCAAAGAAATCATCTTCCACTGTATTTCCTTCAAAATCGATGGAAAGGTCTTTGGACAAAAACGCACTGGAAACCCCAGCCTTCCGTAAAGCCCTATGCAATCGTAAGGCAGCAATTCCTGCTCCACCCCTACTGGACGTTGTAACTTGGACTACCTTCATGCTTTTTTTCCAATCAATTTATGGTACAACTTACGCGAAAATTCCTTGGCATACCGCTTAAAATACTTTTTTGGATAGCCATAAAACAAATAATCATTAAAAACGGTAGAAAGGTTTTTAATGAGGTCTTTTTTGTTGAGTTCTTTTTTGGGTTTCCACGAATGATCCCATAGGTGTACGGAATAACTCTTCTCCGTAATAAAGGGTTTATAAGGATTTGCCCTTTCCATATATGGAAAGGGATAGAAATATTCCACATCCATAATGAGTTCCCCTTCTTGCAAGGGGTCTTCGGTAAGGATAGGTGTAAAGGTAAAGGTGATTACAGGCAGGGAAAATTGATTGAAGTAGGTACTATCGTAAAAATCCTTCATTTTTTGTACCAAACGGGTTCCTTTTTGAGCTGCAAAAAACGCAAAATTAACCCTTCCCTTTTCTTCTTCGCCGATCACAAATTTGTTGGATAACAAGTCGTCTATGGGTTTTACCAAGAGCATATCGGTATCCATATACACCCCCCCTTCTTCTAGCAGAACCGAAGTCCTTACAAAGTCCGAAACAAAGGCGTAGTACTTCTTCCTGAGGGCATTTTTGTAAAAAGGGTGTTGGGTATCGAAAAAATTGGTTTCGTTCCATTCCTTAATCTCAAAGTCTGGACAATAGCGCTTCCAAGATTCCAGGCATTGCTGAAACAACTTGGGCTTCTCCCCACCTCCAAACCAACAGTAATGGATCTTTTTTGGAATCATATACCCCTTATCGTTTCTTTAATCGTTTAATATAAGCTTTATAGAAAGGTTTTCGGAATGAAGCTGGCAACCCTGTAGTATGGTACTTCATATTGAGCAGTTTCCCTTCACGGAACATCTCGTCTATCCAATGATCGATCAACCAATCGTAGGACGGGGAATATACAGTGGTTTCCTCCAAGGCTTCGTGTATCTCCTTTATAACACTGGCATTTTCCCGTAAGCGTTGTAGTGAAGATGATTTCCTGTTCCGTATGGCCGATTTTTTGTGTATCCGTATATAGTTCATGGGTGTAGCACAAAAGGCTACCTTCCCTTTCATAAACAATTGTGCCCAAAACCACCAATCGCCACAATAACGATAGGATATGGGAAACCACGACAGATCGATATTTTCTTTACGGATAAGGGCAGAGCTTACGTTCATAACTGGACAGCGGTATTTGCCGTAAAAATTCAACAATTCCTTTCCATTCTTGCTGTAATCTACTTCCCAAAAGGAAGTCCCAAAACTATCCCACCAAGGGTTCAATATTTCCCTTTCGCCCGAAGCATTGTAGCTTTTGCAATGCGCCAATACAACTTGGGGATCTTCCATCTTCGGCACCAAACGCTCCAAAAACCGATCATCGGCCCAATCGTCGCTTTCGGCAATCCAAACATAAGGAGCTTCTGCCATTTCCAAGGCTTGCTTCCAGAGACCAAAGGGGCTCCCGGAATTGGTTGAATTCAGTACAATTTGCGATACCTTTTCATGCTCACGATAAGTTTCCAAAACAGAAGTGCTATCATCTGTAGAAGCATCATCCAACAGCAACACTTCGAAATCCTGAAATGTTTGCGCCAACACACTTTCTATGCGTTTTTGCAGAAAAGGTGCGTGGTTATAATTTGGAATGATTACGGATACTAATGGCACTCGTGTAGCAATAAATTGGGTGGTTTTAAAACTTGCCTAAAGATAGGTTTAAAAATGTAAAGCCAACGGAATGCTTTGCTATATTACTTTCGGAAACCAATAAATAGTACCTTTGCCCGCGTATGATATCCAAGGAACGCAAATTCATCTTTATCCATATTCACAAAACGGGAGGAACCAGTATCGAAAAGAAACTGGGGCATTTTAATACGCTGGTACGTGACGTACAGGATCATAGAACCCTTGCAGAAATAGAAACCCTGACAGACCGCAATTTTTATTTCAGAAAGTTTTTGTATTCCATAAAAAAAGGGAAGCCGCAATTGGCCAAAAAAAACCTATCGGGTTTCTTTTCACCACCGATTACACAAAAGGAGTACGATACTTTTTTCAAATTTTCCTTTGTGCGTAACACTTGGGGGCGTATGTATTCTTGGTATGCCAACGTAATGCGGGATCCATTGCATCGCGAAAGTTACGGGATTACAGACCCCAATTATTCGATGCAATCATTCTTAACAGAAAAAATAAACCCGCAGACGTTCTCACAGCTTCATTTTTTGAAAGATCGCCAAGGTAATGTTCCTATGGATTTTATTGGTAGGTTCGAAAACCTTCAGGCGGATTTTAATCATATAGCCCAACAAATTGGGTTGGAAGACAGCGAACTCCCCAGATTGCTTATTAGCAACAATGCACATTATACGGAGTTTTATGATGAAGCCACCAAGGATTTGGTGCATGAACTATTTAGGGAAGAGATCGATTTCTTTAAGTTCGAATACGGAGGCTAATCTACAATCGTTATATATCGTCCCGTTGCCCAAAATTCCCGCTGTTGTTTAATTGAATGTAGGGCTTTTTAATCCACTTCTTCTTTTTTATTTGCTGAAAAAGTTGTTTCAAAAAAAAGAAATCACCCACTTTCCAACAATCCCAACGGGCCTTGTCTTTAAACTTGCTATGGAATATAAAACACGGCGCCCCTATATGTCCCATTTTAATGATCCCACGATCCATATGGTCTTCGGGAGGTAGTAGTTTTCCATCTGGATACCGCATTTGCCATAGTAACAGGGTGTTTTGAGAGATTTGCTCTATTGCTGCAACGATTTCAGCAATGGCATGTTCGTCAATCAATCGATCGTCATCATCCAAAAAAAGGATCCATCCCTCCTTCACCTCATCCATAAGGGTGTTGCAATACAGGTTGTAGGGGGCAAATTTAAAATCAGGGCGAGCGTTTTTCCCAGTTGGTGCTTCGGTTATAGGATATACTTTGACCAACTCAACGCCATCGTATTTCTGAAGATATTCTAAATCCTTGTCGTCATCGTAAGAAACAAGGTGACGGATATGCTTGTACGTTTGGTTTTGGATTGAATTACGGCATACATCAAACCCCTTGGGACGGTTGGAGGTCCGGGTCAGGATATTGATCAAAGGGGCTTTTTGTGAATTCCCCAGCCATGTTTTCCAAAAGGTCATTTCTTATTGTCGAATTCTTGGTACAAAGTAATGAGTTTTTTCATCAGCATCTGGGCATCATAATTTTCTACAATGTGTTCCCGGTTTGTTGCGCCTATGGACTTCCATTGGTTCCGTTGTTTCATCATTGCCATCATGCCTTCGGCCAAGGCTGTTTCATTTTCGGGTTCAACAATGCAGTTCCCTTCGGGAAGCATATCTTTTACAGCTCCTACGTTGGTTGCTACTACGGGTAATTCACAACTTTGTGCTTCTAGAAGAACCGTTGGTAATGCTTCTCCCCGACTAGGCAACAAATAAAAATCGGCTTTTTGATAGTGCTTCTTTATCTCTACACTGGATTGCCAGCCATGAAAAACAATACGATCCGTTAGGTTCAGCTCTTTGGTTAAAGCAACAAGATCGTCCCGTAAGGGACCATCACCAACCAAATGTAGGGTGAGTAGCTCGTTTTCGTAACGTTTGCATAGGATCTTAAAGGCTTTTATGGCCAAATCATTTCCTTTTACCTTCATATGCCTTCCCACGCTGAGAACATGTATTCCTTCTTTATTTGCATTACTTCCTGCCACAAATTCCTGGGTATCTACGCCATTGGGAAGGGAAACCAGTTTGTCTTGTGAAGCGCCCATTTGTAGAAGGGCTTCGGTATTGTAGTTAGAAATGGAAAGGATACGATCCGCTTTGGCAAACAATTTTTTATAGATCGTTTCATTGCCAGGTTTTACCCCTTCCCTAATATCCACGCCATGAAAAGTAACGAACAAACCAATAGACAAGCCACTTTCCTTCACAAAAATCGCTTCGTTACCCATAAAACCATAATGGGCATGGATAACGGTAATTTTATGTTCTTTCAGAAAACGTAACAGATAGAAATTCTGAAGGTTCAGGGCCGATTTTCCATACTTGAAAAAGTTCAGGGTTTTCAAGTATCCAAAAAAGCCTCCTTTAAAGAGGGAAGAAAGAAAGATGCCGAGCGCTTTCAGAAAACGTTTTGCCTTGCTTTTATCCAACAAATCGTGATTGGAAAAGCACTTGTTATACAAATCGTAGGCTTCAAAGCCCTTGAGGGCTTCCATTTGGTCGGGTCTTTTGTGCTTGGTGTATATGTGCGTTTCTATTCCCTGCTGCAGTAAGGCCACAATATGGTTGCGGATGAATGTTTCCGAAATAGCTGGAAAATCATGCACCCAAATTAAAACGTTGGTCTTGCGGTCCTCTGTCATTTGGAAGGGAAGATACGGGAAAGCAAAAACTTATTCAATCTATAAAAACCAAACCCAGCTTTATTCTGAAGTTGATAGGCATCTACCCTACGCAACATGGAAAGGTATAGGCATTCCTTTCTACTGAAGATTTTGGTATTCCACGCCAATCGTGTAAAGTGCCTAAACTCCTTTTTACGGTTACGATCGTATACAAACCGCTTCAGGGCCTTAAGGAACATTTGCCGTAAAAAAGGCCTTCGCTCCTTTGCAGAAAGAACTCCTTTTATTTTTCCACCATCATATTTTTTAAGATAATAACGTATGGCGGCCAAGGCCTTTGCAATAAATACCTCGTCATGAAACTTATCGTGGGCATCGTCCGTGTGGTAAAAGAAATCGGTTTCGTGAATACGCTTAACCTCGCACCCCGACAACAGCATAGCGGTATGAAAATCCACATCTTGGAAGCGTTTTAGGTTTTCATCGAAACGGTTGGTTTTCTTTAAAACGTTGCGTTTCCATATTGGGCTTGTAGTATGCCAAGGAATTTCATACGACAGGAACATCTTTAAGTAAGAAATACTGTCTTGTTTCTGGGGATCATTATTGATTAAGCCACCAACCTCTTCACCGCGCTTTTCTTGACCTGAAAATACCAATGCATCAGCTTCATTGTTCTTTTCGAAGAATCCAATCCTTTTCTCAAAACAATCGGCAAAAATAGAATCGTCACTGTCCAAAAACATAAGGTAATCCCCCGAGCTTTTTTCAATTCCTATATTTCTACAGGCATTGGCGCCTTTTTTCCTATCTGCAGGACGTTGGTGGAACTGAATCCTAGCCTCTTTTGCCGCCCATTCTTCTAGTATCGTTTGACTCCCATCGGTACTGCCATCATCTACCAAGAGGCATTCCCAATTAGAGTACGTTTGGGCCATTATAGAGTCGAGGGTACGCCCGATCGTTTTCGAACAATTAAAGCTTGGAATGATAATAGATATTTTGGTAGTACCTAACAAACTGCCTCTTTAAGTGTTTTATTCAAAATATCAAGATGATGTTCTAGCGTAAAATGGGCACTGATGTATTCTTTGCCTTTCAATCCCATACTCCTTAAAGCTTCAGTATCGCCCAGTAAATCCGATATTTTCTCTGCCATAGCGTGAACATCGTGTTCTGGAACAAGGTATCCAGTTTTGCCATCTAAAATCACATCTGGAATTCCGGCATGCTGCGTAGATACTACAGGCAGACCCGCAAGGCTAGCTTCCATGACGCCCACAGGTGTTCCTTCCCGATCTCCATTTTGCGTAATAATAGAGTGCTGCGTAAACACCTGCACTTTACCAAGATATTCTTGGACCTGCTCCGGAGAAATGACACCCAAAAACTGAACAGAATCCTGCATATTATGAAAACGAACCAGATTAACGCAAGTATTCAGCAACGGTCCCGCTCCAGCCATCAACAGTTGCGCATCGGGATGCTTTTCCAGAACTTCTTTAAAGGCCAATACGGTATAATAAGGCGCTTTTTTATCTACAAACCTTCCCACACTCAGTACTGCTTTTTGTGAAAAGTTTGGTGTTATAGCTTTAAAGCTCGTTTTAGGACCACAAGGGGTGTATACCAACTTGTTGGGGCTACACCCCAACTCTTGTAAATGTGCCTTCATATGTTGAGAAACCGCTACTACGTATGTTGCAGCATCGAAAACTTCTTTATAGTCATTGCAAGCCGCTATGATATCATTTCTATGAGCATCATAGCCATGAAAATGCACTACGAAAGGTATGTCTACTTTTCTTAAAACGGATAGTAAACTATGGGCATGATTTCCATACTCGATCAAGATCACATCAATTTCATGGGTCTGCAAGGAATCCAACAGCCAATCCTCCGTTTTAAATCTAGGTTTCCCTAAAGCTTTTCGCCAAACTTTCCCAAGCAGGCCTGGGCTTTTCCTTCTGTTCTCCCCTTCCAATCGAATACTTTGCCCAGCTCCATAATAATAGAACACCTTACCCGCTAACCCAAGTTTATGAGCTTGAATAAATGTCTCGGAATACACATTCTGGTTAGGAGAGAAAAGAGCAATATTCATTGTTTACTATTATTTTTGAATCACGCCATAAAATCCTGAGCACATGGTGCTTTCCTTAAATTTTGTGGGTCGCGTATCGTGTTTTATCAGCCACTTGATAAAGGGTTTAAAAAATAGCAGCAAAAGGGATCTTTTAAATGACTTCTTTATATGCCTATTCAACCAAAGACCCAGCATGGTAGCCAAACTTCCATTAAAGCCTCCCAAGGACTTAATCTTGATGTTGCTGAAACCTGCTTCTTTAAAGAGACGTTCCAAAGTAAATGGGGTATACCGATAGGTGTCGTGCGGAACCTCGTGAAGGGGCCAAATAAAGGGTACTGTAAAAAAGAAGTGCCCATCTTTTTTCAATACACGACTCACTTCTTTTAGATATAATAAAGGATCCGGGCAATGCTCCAAAACTTCGGTAGCGATAACGGTATCATAGGTTCCGTCTTCTATGGGCATCGTTATCCCATCCCACAGTAAATCGGGTTTCACCTCCTGATCGTACTCCAATGCGAAATCTATATCCAATCCTGTGTAGGATTGTGTCTCACTGTTTTGGTTAATGAATTCCCTATAAGGCATTTTACCACATCCAGCATCCAAAAGATCCCCTCTAAAATAGGGGGTACTTTCTTTAATCGCCCTGAAAATGGAAGTTCGTATAAAGTAACGATCCAAGGTCTTTTCTGAAAAAGGGATGTCGATAAATTGATTCATGATTCGTTTAGGGTTTTCTCCAAAAATTTGAAGTTTTCGGTTACTTTTTCAAATGCCTTGTTCCTAATATCCTCAATGCGCCCTTTATAGGAATTATAATCGCTTATGAACTGTGTTGTCTCTTGCTTCCAGTCTTCTATGTTGTTTTCATATCTGAATGTGTATGGATCCAGACCCAATTCAGAAAAAACACCCTTGGATTTATCTTCGTATCCTATGTTAAGTGCCGGAATACCCGCCAGTAACGATAGGATGGCTCCGTGCAAACGCATTCCAATATAGACATCCTGCTCACCCAACACCTTAATAAAGTCCCTTAAACTTAATTTTCTTTCAATAACATGGCATGATTCTCTCTGTGTTTCATCTAATTCTGCTACAATCTTATTCGCAAACAAGGAATCGTCTATGTACCCTTTTATCCCCTGACAGGTGGATAAAAAGGTCAACTGATAACCCTGGTTGATCAAGAAACTACACAAAGCCGTTGCTTTTTCGAGGTTCTTTTCATTTTCGGGCTGATAGGGCCATTCCCTAAAATTAAGGATTATATTTTTTACCGAATCTCCACCTTTAGGTGCTAAAGCATGACTCGGGACGAGGTAAAAAGCCACATCATTAGTCACCTGTACATGGTCTTTAGCAAAGTCAATCTCCTTTAAATGATCCAAGGAAACAGCTTCCCTTAAATGAATAAAACGGGATCCTTCAAACAGTTCTTTTAGATCGGGAAAGCCTTCCTGCTTCCAAAAGGGTCCAACAGATTGTCCAAAAATGATATAAGGTTTTTTCAATCTTTTATCAATAAACCTAAGGGTTTCCATTCGGCCTGCATAACCATAAAAATCGTTTAGGTAGCTTCCTGCACCGGATAGAATGAGATCTGCGTTCTTTAAGATGGAATACACCCTGCGCTCCGCCATGGTTCCCAACATAACGGAATATTTGTTCAGGAATGGCACATTGAGTTTTTTGTCCAGAAATGCCCGTATTCGTTTCTTTATTGTAAAAAGGGATTGACTTTTTCTTTCGGGGTTTCGTCTATGGACAAGTTCCCAATCCCAGTCGAAAGAAACCCCTTTAACATTGCCACGGGTTAAAATCGGGTCTCTGCACAGTACATTTATCTGTGGGTTACTCACATGATCCTTAATGCCTTGTAGGGTTCCCATTAAGAGGGCTTCATCCCCTCCATTAACAGGCACGGTATTGATGATAACAATGTTCTTTTTCTTTCCTGACATTTAGTTTGGGTTTATCCCAATCTTTTAACCGTTACTAATTTGGAAGCTTTATAAAGGGTTATTTATAGCTCCCCGATTTAAATGTTCCTACTATGACTGGGGTGTTCCGCTTGCGATTGTTTTTTCCTGCCTTCCAAAAATCGCCAGGCAATACTTCCATAACGGCTGCATCTTCTACAATATCCAATTGTTCCTTACTATCGTTTTCGGACAAAATGGAAGTGAGATAATACGACCCCGCATAGAGGTGCAAACGGTCGAACACTAAATCTATATAACCTTCCCCTTTTTTCAATTCCAGGAAATACCCATGCTCATCGTTGTTAATTCCAGTGACTGCCATTCCGTTTTTATTGAAAAACGCAACACCCATAATGGCTTTTTGAACCTCTCTATCAGCCTGATAATGGAAACGGATCGTTAAGGGTTCTCCAGAAACCGGGGAAGTAATATCGTTCCCTTTATCGTTTAGGTAGGTTATGTTGTATATCCTCGCATCGCCAGATCCCGAACGGTCGGTCCGCTTGGACAAATCTACCCCAATGTGTTGCCTATTTACCTCCAAGTATCTAGAAACAGCTTCATCGGTATCGCCTATGAAATCGATCGTACCATTTTCCATAAGCATGCAGGAGGAACAGAGGGATTTTATCGATCCCATATTATGACTTACAAAAAGAACAGTCCTTCCTTCTCCAGAAGATATGTCCTGCATTTTTCCGATGGCTTTTTTCTGAAATTCAGCATCACCCACGGCCAATACCTCGTCTACCACTAGAATATCCGGCTCTAAATGGGCAGCCACGGCAAACCCAAGTCGAACAGTCATCCCACTACTATAGCGTTTGGTTGGGGTATCTATATACATTTCGCAGCCTGAAAAGTCGATGATTTCATCAATTTTGGCATCGATCTCAGAACGGGTCATCCCCAAAATAGCTCCGTTTAGGTAAATGTTTTCCCTTCCTGTAAGTTCGGGGTGGAACCCTGTGCCTACTTCTAAAAGGGAAGCAATCCGACCACGGCTTTTAATAACTCCCGTAGTTGGTGTTGTTACCCTTGACAGTAATTTTAATAAGGTCGATTTTCCTGCACCGTTTTTACCTATAATCCCAAGGATTTCCCCTTGCTTTACTTCAAAATTAATATCGCGCAATGCCCAAACATAATCCTGGGTAGCCTTTCCACTTCTATCATTCACGGCACCAATAGTAAGGTATGGATCTTCCTTACCACGTATACGATGCCAAAAGCGATTAAGATCGTGACGCACGGTTCCCAATCCCACAAGCCCCAAACGGTACTGTTTGCTAATGTTTTCGGCTTTAAGGATTATATCGCTCATTATACGGTGTCTATAAATGTTTTTTCAGTTCTATTGAATAGTACCAAACCTATAAGGAATAGTACAGCTCCCAATCCTACAATTCCTCCAAAAATAACCCAATTAAATTGCAAATCGTCCGTTTCAAAAAGCGCAAAACGGAAACCTTCTATAATATGGGCCAATGGATTGTAATCCACAACCCAGGCAAATTCAGGCACTTTGGTTTTCAATGCTTTAATAGGATAAGGTACTGCAGAAAGGTACATTAATAATTGCATGGCAAACCCCAACAGGATGGAAACATCCCGGTATTTGGTGGTCATGGTAGAAATAATCATCCCCAAACCAAGTCCATAAATCGCCATGATAATGATGTATACGGGAACCAAAAGAAGATGCCAATCTGGGACTACCATATCGGGCAATGTATAATAGTAATACACATAGAAGCCTGCAACGATTAGCAGCTGAATTCCTAGTTTTACCAAATTGGAAATAACTTTGGAAAGAGGGACGATAAACCGTGGGAAATACACTTTCCCAAAAATCCCCTTGTTTGTTTTAAAAGTGGAAGCGGTTCCGTTTAGGCATACCTTAAAGTAGTTCCAAGCTGTGATCCCAGACAAATTGAAAAGAAGTGCTGGGATAGCACCTGTGTCAATACCCGCAACTTTGTTGAAGATTAACGTAAAAATAACCGACGTAAATAAGGGCTGAATGAAAAACCATAAAGGTCCGAGTACCGTTTGCTTGTAAACGGTAACGATATCCCTTTTCACAAAAAGAACCAACAGATCCCTGTACCTCCAAATTTCTTTGAAGTTAAGGTCTATCAACTTCCTTTTGGAAGAGATTTCGAACAACCACGATTCGTCTTTCCTATTCACTATTTGTTAAAATACTTCCATGTTATTTGCAGTCCATCGCTTACCGAAAATAAAGGGTCATACCCCATGAGTTTCCGTGCTTTGGAAATGTCTGCCAAAGAATCCCTTACGTCGCCTTTTCTTGGAGGCCCGTAAGTGGCTTCTATGTTTTTTTCGGAAATCCCTTTTAGGTCATTCCAAAGAGTATTAAGACTAATACGCTCTCCATAGGCAATATTGAAAACCTCGTTAACGGCTTCTTCTGGAGCAAAAAGTGCACGGATATTGGCCTGCACTGCGTTCTCTATAAAAGTGAAATCGCGGGTCTGCCCTCCATCTCCATGAATGGTAGGAGCTTCATGGTCCTTAGCAGCTTGCATAAACAACGGAATCACTGCAGCATAAGCTCCTTTTGGGCTTTGTTTGGGGCCAAATACATTAAAATAACGAAGTCCAATGGTAGGGGTTCCGTAGGTCTTATAAAAAACATCTGCATACAATTCGTTTACCAATTTGGTAACGGCATAGGGTGATAATGGCTTTCCTATATTGGGTTCCACCTTAGGCAAAGTTTTACTATCTCCATAGGTAGAGCTGGAAGCTGCGTATACCATCCGTTGTACAGTTTCACTTTCGTTTTGGGCTACCAGCATATTCAAAAAACCAGATACATTTACAGCATTGGAAGTAGCTGGATCGTTAATGGACCTTGGAACTGAACCCAATGCGGCTTGATGGGAAACATAATCCATCCCTTCCATCGCTTTCCTACAAATGGATAAATCGCGAATATCGCCTTTCATAAACTCGAAAGCAGGATTGTTTTCAAACTCGGTTAGGTTAGCTTTAAAGCCTGTAGCCAGATTATCTAGCACCCTTACTTTTTTGGCTCCGTGTGCCAATAGGTAGTGTACAATGTTAGAACCGATAAAACCGGCGCCTCCCGTAACCAAAAAAGTGTACTGGGAAAGGTCTTTTGTATGATATGGGGTTGTATACATTATAGTCTTCCGTCTATGATGGTTTTATCCAAAAATGATTTTACGTCGAACACGACCGAATTTTCGTTTCGCAGTTCATTAAGATTCAAGTCGGCAAATTCTGCATGAGCTACTGCCAAAACAATGGCATCATAATCACCTTCCAAGGCATCTGTTTTGGAAATCATGGATTTTCCAAATTCCTGGGATACCTCTGTTACATTGGCCCATGGGTCGTATATAGCTACGTCTAGATTGTATTTTTCCAGCTCGGTAATTACATCGATTACTTTACTGTTGCGGATATCTGGGCAGTTTTCCTTAAAAGTAATCCCTAACATCAACACCTTTCCATTCTTAACCTTACAATCTTTCTGAATCATTAACCGAACCACTTCCTGGGCCACATAATTACCCATGCCATCGTTCATTCTACGCCCTGCCAAAATAATTTCGGGGTTATACCCCTCTTCCATGGCTTTTTGTGCTAGATAGTAAGGATCTACACCAATACAGTGCCCGCCTACCAATCCTGGGGTGAATTTCAGGAAATTCCATTTGGTCCCTGCTGCTTCCAAAACATCCTGGGTGTCTATATCGAGCAACCTAAAAATTTTGGAAAGTTCGTTTACAAAGGCAATGTTGATGTCCCTTTGGGAGTTTTCGATCACTTTGGCTGCTTCGGCTACTTTAATGGAGGGCGCTAAATGCGTCCCAGCAGTGATTACCGATGCATACAGATCGTCTATGTATTTTGCTACTTCTGGGGTAGATCCCGAAGTAACTTTTAAAATCTTGGTTACGGTATGTTCTTTATCCCCAGGGTTGATTCGTTCTGGCGAATATCCTGCATAAAAGTCCTTATTGAAAGTCATTCCAGAAACCCGCTCCAAAATAGGTACGCATACTTCTTCCGTTACCCCAGGGTATACCGTGGATTCGTAGATTACGATATCTCCAGTACTCATGGCTTTTCCTACCGTTTCACTGGCTTTTTCCAAGGGAATCAACACAGGTTGATTGTGTTTGTTGGTAGGCGTAGGTACTGTTACGATATAAACGGAAGCATCTTTTAAGATTTCTGCGTTATCGGTAACGATCAATCCCTTATCGTCTTGCAGATTCAATACCTGTTCCAATTGCTGGGTTGTAATTTCCAGGGTATGGTCTTTGGCTTTATTCAGTTCTGCTATTCGGTCCGCGTTGATATCGAACCCAATTACCTTGTATTTTTCAGCAAATGCTACGGCCAAAGGAAGGCCTACATAACCTAACCCTATAATGGCAATAGTTGGTTGTTCTTTCATGTTATTTTTTTGTAAAGGAGCTCCATAAATAGTTTATGTCCTTTCGTAAACTCCAATTTTTCACGTATTCTTTATTGATCTTAACTTTGTCTGGCCAAACCACCTCATCGTTGTAGGCAGTGGGATTTTCTTGTTGAAGCAACAAAGCATCTTCGTTTTTATACTTAATGGTTGCTGGACCTGTAAGTCCTGGCTTTACAGAAAGCACTATTCGGTCTTCCCCTTTTAGTTCGTCTGCATACCCCGGGATATCCGGTCTGGGGCCTACCCAGCTCATATCGCCTTTCAGGATATTGAACAGTTGGGGGATTTCATCCAGTTTGGTCTTTCGCAACCAAGTTCCAAACCGGGTTTCGTTCTTTTTAATGTCCAATATATCTGTATGGCCTTCTCCCTTTAATGACCTGATTTTATAGAGCTTAAAAAGATTGCCATGCAACCCTACCCGATCCTGAGCAAAAAGCCCCTTTTTACCTGTGGACAACCAAGCCATAAAGAGCAGCAAAATTAAAGGAAATATCACAAATGGGAGTACGATGATAGAAATAGATATATCGAAAATTCGTTTTGTGTTTTTTTGTTTTGAAGTGAGCATAAGGATATGCTATTTTTCCTATGGGTCTCTTTATTTCCTTCGGAAAATATTGAAAAACCGTTGCAACCAAGATTTCTTTTCCTCTTCTTCATGATATCCGTGGCCATAACCATAGCCATAACCGTAACCATAGCCATAACCATATCCGTACCCATAGCCATATTTGGCTCGGCCTTCGAAGAAGTTTAGCACAAAACTAATATTGGAAATCTCCTTGTTCTTGTATTTTTCGTTGATTAAGCCGAACATCCCCCGCTTGGTATAGTTCTGACGTACCATATAGATCGTGGCATCGGCAAATTTTAACAGCTCCAAAGAGTCCGAAACCAATCCCAGTGGAGGGGAATCCAGTACGATATAATCGTATTGTTGCTTTAAGTTACGTATCAACTCTTCCATTTGCTCCCCCATTAATAGTTCGGAAGGGTTTGGAGGTATGGGACCTGCGGTAATGACATCCAAAGAGGGTACCGAGGTTTTCTGAATGATCTCATCCACACCAGCATTACCAATAAGGTAATTAACCACCCCTAGATCATTATTAATGTTGAAATCACCAAAAATTTTGGGTTTTCTTAAATCCAATCCAACCAAGACTGTTTTCTTTTCGCTCAATGCAAAGACGGAAGCAATATTGATGGAACAGAACGTTTTCCCTTCCCCACTTATGGAAGAAGTTACCAAAACAGTTTTGGCTCCTTCTATCCCCTGTTTTTTATAAATAAACTGAAGACTGGAACGCAATGCCCTAAATGCTTCAGCTATTGCAGATTTGGGTTTGCTTATTACGGCTAAGTTGTTTTCCAACCTACTCTTTCCAATAATCCCCAAAATCGGGATCTTGGAAAGCCGCTCAATATCTTTTACACTATGGATCTTCGTGTCGAAGAACACACGGACAAACACAAACAAAAACGGTACGAAAAACCCGAATAGTGCCGCCATGATATAATTAAGTTGCGTATTGGGGCCTACCCTTCCGCCACCTGTATCCTTGGCAGAGTCTATAATCAATACATCACTTACGTTGGCCGCTTTCACCAAATTGGCCTCACTTCTCTTCGACAAGAATAGGTTATAGGTATTCTGACTCAGTTGGTACCTGCGTTCTATTTTAATAAGTTCTTGTTGCTCCTTGGGAAGCCTTCTAATTTCTGCTTCGTATTTGGCAATCTCTCCGTTTATTCGAGTAAGTTCTTGGTTTTTTAACCCTTTACTGCTTGTAATATTTTCCAACAATACACGCTTGATCGCATCTATCTGCCGATCGATATCATCAAAAATAGGGGCTCCTTCCCTATAGGAATATTCCAAGGTGCTTCGCTCCTGCGCCTTGCTAACAATTTGCGCTACCCCATTGCTAATACTGCTTTCTGTAATTCCAGCTACAGAAGGAGCAGGCACTTCTTTATAATCGGTTCGGGTTATCAGGTAATTTTCAAGAACATTGTAGTAATTGAGTTCCCTATTTACGCGCTCTTTGCTTACATCAAGCCCGTTCAACTTATTATTTATTTCCCTTCCTTCTTCGTCCAGGTTAAAGATGGCATTTCGATCTTTATAATCGTTCAGCTCATTTTCTACATCCAACAACTCCTGGGATTTGGCACTTAGGCTACTATCAATAAACCGAATGGTTTTGGTAGCAAACAGGTTTTTACGCGCAAGCATATCATCGCTCAAAGTCCTAACAGACATATTCAGATAATCTACCAACTTCGCTTTATTGGTCCCTGTTTTGCGCATTTTTAGTATGGAAGACCCATTGGACTCGGGCACTACCACTATTCTGGAATTTCGTGCTACTGCTGCATTAAAGCTTAAAAAATTGAAGTAATAGGGATGCCCCACAGCAATAGGACTGCTATAAGGGTCACGAAAGACGGTACCACTAAAAAAGGGTAATTTTATAGGTTCCCCTACCTTAAATTCCTGACTGAATTGTTGTGCCTCGACATTGCGCCTGGTAAAATTCTTCGTTTTGTCGTAAAACTGCATTCGTTTTCTACCCCCCTGTTCAAAGGCGATTTCGAGACTAAATGTTGTGGTATCCTTAAATTTAACGGTGAAAAGGTTATTAAGAACCTGGGGCTGGGTAGTGTCTACTTTAATGTAAAACGGTACCCTTTTGTAAGCGTCTACTTTTTTATACTCGCCATCCATCCAATAGGTAAGGTAATACTGAAGCCGCTCCACCACCTTTTCGTTATGCGTTCTCGATTTTAAGGTAGTAAGTGCTGTATTTACTTTATCGGTAGTCCCTCCCCAATTAAAGGTTAGACTCGTATTGGTTGTAAAGAAAGGGTTTTGATCGTCCTTTATAGAAATCGTGTTCCCTATGGAATAAATGGGAAGCTTTCTAACATTAATGTAATAGGCAATTCCAAAGGCAATGGCCAATGAAATTAAAAACAAAGGCCAATAGCTTAAGAGCTTAATAAGAAAGCCCTTAAAATCGAATGTTGTTTCTGCTTCTTTTATCTCGAATTCTTCCACGATAGTACAGCTATAGCCTTACAAATAATAAAATTGTTGTGGTTAAGGCAGTAACCACACTCAAAATAGTCGTAAGTGATTGCAACCCTGTAGTACCCGTTCCCAATGTCTTTTGCGGCAAGGGGTTTATAATAATCTGGTCATTGGGCTGAATGTAATAATAAGGGGAGTTCATGGCATCTATAGAAGTTAGGTCTATATGATGCACCTTCTGCCCCAACGGATATTGCCTAATGATAATGACATCGGTTTTATCGCCCGTTACAGGGATATCCCCACTATTACCAATAGCTTCCATAATGGTTGCCTGGTCCCTATAAATGATATTGGATCCCGGTCGGCGGATTTCCCCGTTAATTGTATAACGGATCCCCACCAGTTTTACCGTAATAAATAAGTTGGATTCTTCTTTAAAATAATCCTTCAATAACCTTTCTTCTATAGATTTCCTTACCTCATCCAACGTAAGCCCCAAAACGGGGATCTCCCCTAGTAAAGGAACACGTATGTTTCCACGTGCATCTACCTTAAAACCCTCATAATACAAACTTGATTCGTTCGAGGCATTGGGGTTGGTATCTTCCACAGGATTAAAGATAGACGCCAACTGATCGTCCAATGCTTTCACCCTTACACTAATAAGATCGTTGGCTTGCAATCGATACGCATCTTGTGTCTTCCGTATAGGGAGCAAACTGTCTTTTTGTTGCTCATTTTCCTGGAGGTAAGTAATTCTTTTTAGAGGAACGCAAGAAGATAAACAAACCACTACCAAAAGGAAATAAACTAAATGCTGGATCTTCATTACAAGATTGGGTTGTTAATGGACAAATATAGCGTAACCTAGCTAATAATGAAACATATTTTACTTTTCCTCTCCAAAATGCCGTTAATTTGCAGCAAAGCATGAAAATGAATTACCTCTCGGTAGAACAAATAGCAAAATCGTATGGGGAAAGGGTCCTTTTCCGAAATATTTCCTTTGGTATTAATGAAGGCCAAAAAATAGGTTTTGTAGCCAAAAACGGTACTGGAAAAACATCCTTACTCAACATTCTTTCCGGCAAGGAAAGACCCGATGAAGGGAAAGTGGTATACCGAAAAAACCTGAGTGTTGCCTTCCTTTCACAAGAACCCAACCTAAATCCAGAACTTACCGTAGAGGAAACCATTTTTTCTTCCGAAAAACCCATCTTAAAGGTGATTGCCAACTATGAAAAGGCATTAAAAAATCCTGATGATGCCGAGCAACTCCAAAATACATTCGATGCTATGGATGCTGCACAGGCTTGGGATTTCGAGACGACTTACAAACAAATCCTTTTTAGGCTGAAACTGGAAGACCTTTCGCAAAAGGTATCCAACTTAAGCGGAGGGCAGAAAAAGCGATTGGCTCTTGCCAATGCATTGCTTGCACAACCCAACCTGCTTATCATGGATGAGCCCACCAACCATTTGGACCTGGAAATGATTGAATGGCTCGAAGCGTTTTTTGCCAAAGAAAACATAACCCTTTTCATGGTTACCCACGATCGGTACTTTTTGGAACGGGTCTGTAATGAAATTGTTGAATTGGACGAGGGAAACCTCTATAGCTACAAAGGCAATTACAGTTATTATTTGGAAAAGCGCAATGCCCGTATCGAAAACTTTGAAACGGAAACGGCCAAAGCCAAACAACTGTATAAGAAAGAACTGGATTGGATGCGTCGGCAACCCAAAGCCCGAACCACCAAAAGCAAGTCGCGTATCGATGATTTTCACGAAATAAAATCAAGAGCTCATCAACGCCGAAAGGATCACGAAATACAGCTGGAATTGAACATGGAGCGACTGGGAACCAAAGTGGTGGAACTGCATTCCATTTCTAAGTCTTTTGGTGAAAAAGTGCTTATCAGTAAATTCGATTACAACTTCCTACGAGGCGAACGGGTGGGTATCATTGGTAAAAACGGAACCGGAAAATCCACCTTCCTGAATATCATGACAGGGGGCTTGCTCCCTGACACGGGAAAAGTAGTGATTGGGGAAACCGTAAAGTTTGGATATTATACCCAACAGGGAATCTCATTAAAGGAAGGGCAAAAAGTAATAGACGTTGTTCGGGAGTTTGGGGATTATATCCCTTTAAAAAAAGGAAGGCAAATATCGGCCCAGCAGTTACTGGAGCGGTTTTTATTCGATCGTAAAAAACAGTACGATTTTGTAGAAAAGCTAAGTGGCGGGGAACGGAAACGCCTCTATTTGTGTACCGTTCTTATAAAAAACCCCAATTTCCTTATCCTGGATGAACCTACCAATGATCTCGACATTGTAACACTAAATGTATTGGAAAACTTCTTGTTGGATTTCCCAGGTTGCTTAATCGTTGTATCCCACGACCGTTATTTTATGGATAAGATCGTGGATCACCTTTTTGTGTTCCGCGGAGACGGCGTTGTCGATGACTTTCCTGGCAACTATACCGACTTTAGGGCCTACGAAGACAGTGCTCCCAAGGAAAAGGAATCCTCCGCATCCAAACCCAAAAAGGAGTGGAAACTGGACAAAAACAAGGCAAAACTCACCTATAACGAACAGAAAGAATACAACAAGCTAGAAAAGGAGATTGCCAAACTCGAAAAACAAAAAGAAGAGTTGCAGCACCAATTTGCTACAGAGAATTGGGATACCGAAGAGATCAACAAGCAATCATTGCTTCTTAAAGAAATCATAGACCAAATAGAAGAAAAGACCGAACGGTGGTTCGAGCTGTCTGCCAAACTGGAGTAACCATGCGGTATCAAATTTCGGCCTATATAAAATACCTGAGCCGCTCCACAAACCAACATGGGGTACACTCCCCCTTTGTTTTCGATTTGGTCACCCAGTGTTTTTACGACAAAAAGAAATATCCTCAATATGCTACGCTCACTAAGCATCGCAAAGCCCTTTTAAAAAACAAAGACACCATAGAAGTAGTAGATTTTGGTGCAGGTTCCCGTGTTTTCAAGGGAAATAATAGGCTAGTATCAAAAATTGCCAAAAATGCAGGCATTGCACCAAAAAGACAACGATTGTTGTTTCGGTTGGTTCAATATTTCAACTCCAAAGAGGTTTTGGAACTGGGTACTTCCGTGGGGCTTGGAACCATTGCATTGGCTTTGGGAAATAACAATGCAAATATTCAAACAGTGGAAGGGTGCCCCAACACGTCTAAAGTGGCACAATCTTATTTCGATCGGTTTAATACAACGAACATTCAACTACACACCCAAACCTTTCCGTCTTTTTTTGAAAGCCCTACGACTTCCTTCGATCTTGTATATATAGATGGCAACCATAGCAAAGAAAGTACCCTATCCTATTTCCACGCGCTATTGAACCATGTTCACAATGATACCGTGCTCATTTTTGATGATATCTACTGGAGTCCGGATATGACAAGTGCCTGGAACGAAATCATACTACACGAAAAGGTGACAGTGAGTATTGATACATTTCAATGGGGATTGGTTTTTTTCAGAAAAGAACAATCCAAACAACATTTCACCATTCGTTTGTAACAACTGTAGTATATTTACGTACCTTAGAAATTCATCACATATGTGTTAAAACTAGTACTATGATTTGGATCGGTATACTTTTCTTACTCCTGCTTTTCTTTAAACAAGCACATTCAAAGCATAGGAATACACGGGGATTGAGCAACAGGGGACACTTTTCTGCTAGTTACAAGGAGAAGCGAAGAATACGGGAAGAAGAAAAAGAAGCTGAAGAAGGATAGATTCTTATTACAAAAGTTTTTACAATCAAAAAATGCCATCGTTTGGATTTTGAGGTTCCTCAAACTATCTTAGCTGTATGCTAGACAAATTACTTTCCAACCCTATTTTCGTTGTCTTAGGACTTATGATCCTTGTGGCTTTGCTTTATTTCTGGAACAGAAAGAACAGCCAGACAAACCGTGAAAGAAGACGCCGAAGCTTTAGGGAAAACTATTACGAGCGCAAGAAAAAGAACGAAGAGCAGTAGCCAAATACCATTCCCTTATTTCATAAATCGGGACTTTAGCCCCGTTAATTCCTATCGGCATTCACCGATTGAACCAGCTTTTAAAATCAATTTGCTATAAAAAAAATTGGTCAAGGAATTCCTTTGACACCTATTCCATGTTGTTCTTAAAACTGGGATAGACACATCTTAAAAAAAAAGTACTATGAAAAAACCAATCATTCTGGCACTAGCCGGACTACTCTCACTATGCGCATGCGAAAACTCTAGTTTAGACCTACTCGACGACCCCAATGACATTACATTGGAGAAAGCCGACTTAAATCGATACACAAACCAAATACAATTGGATTTTGCCGAATTCATGCGTCAAATGGGACGCAATGCTGCCCAAACCACTCGTGTGGAATACATGTTTGGTCGAAATTACAACAACGTGTTTCAACCTGCAGTTTTGGATGGGGAATGGCTTTTGGCCTACCAAAACATGTTTTCGGACATAGCAGCTGCTGAAGCTATTGCGATCGAGGAAGAAGAAAACAAACATCTTGGCATCATGAAGATCCTTAAGGCATATGCTCTAGTTGCTTTGGTGGATCATTTTGGGGATGTTCCCTTTAGCCAGATTTCCAATTTGGGGGAATATACTTCCCCTGAAGCAGATCCCGGAGCCGACGTTTATGAAGGTGCACTTGCCCTGCTTGATGAAGGTATGGAGCATTTCGGGCAAATGGGAAGCAATCTTGAAAATGACTTTTATTACAACAACAATTTCGAAAAGTGGAAGAAACTGGCCAACTCGGTTAAAATGCAGATCTACCTAAACTCACGGTTGGTGGATGGTAGTGCTATTGCTAAATTCAACGCTATTGCCAACAGTCCAGGAAGCTATATTTCGAATTCTACCGACGATTTTGTGTTTCAATACGGAACCAATGAGTCCTTACCAGACACCCGCCATCCCGGATACAGTGTAGACTATACTGCCAATGGCGTAGGACGTTATAGATCCAATTGGTTGATGCACACCATGCTGGAAAATGACGACCCAAGACGTCGATTTTATTTTTACCGTCAGGTTGATTGTACTCCTGGTGCCTCTGGATGTGATCCAGATCAAGGAAGGCTTCCTTGTTCGGTAGTTTCACCTCCTGCTCATTATACAGCAGGAATGGTTTTCTGTTATGTGGAAGATGGTTATTGGGGGCGCGATCACGGAAATGCAGAAGGATTTCCACAGGATGGACTCCAAAAGACAGCGGGTGGTGTATATCCTTATGGAGGACGCTTTGATGGGGATGAATTTGAATCGGTGTCCATAGGAGCTGGAGGCGGAGGTGCTGGAATACTCCCCATTATGTTGGCGTCATTTACGGATCTTATGAAGGCCGAAATATTCCTATCTCAAAACAACACAGGATCTGCTGCCAATGCGTTAAGTAATGCATTACAAAAGTCCAGCGATAAGGTAATAGGATTTGCAGCCGTAGATCCAAATGCCAATATGGATATGGTTCCCTCTTCTTCAGAAATAAGCGAATTTGTTACAAGGGTTATTTCCGATTTCAATACAGCCAATATTGATGGGAAATGGGAGATTCTAGGCAATCAGACTTTGATAACCAATTATGGGAATGGGCATCTAGGATATAATTTTTATCGCAGAACAGGCTATCCCTTTGCAGGAATTACTTCAACCCATGCACTTCAGTTCAACCTAGAAGTGAATCCGGGATCGTTTATAAGGTCGTTTTTATACCCTTCGGTAGAAGCCAATGTAAACAGCAACATTATTCAAAAACCCAATGTAGGGGTTCAGGTATTCTGGGACAACAACCCTCCTTCCCCTTCGTTTCCACCTGCAAATTAAAAGATTCCTGTAAGCAACCCTATTTTGCACATGGTAGCCATGGCAAGTTAATGTGCAAAATAGGGCTTTATATAGCCCCTTTCCGCCTACAATTAAATTGCGTTGTGTACCTTTACATGACAAAATCGAATCATGAAAGTATACACCAAAACTGGAGATAAAGGGACCACTGCCCTCTTTGGGGGAACCCGTGTACCCAAACACCATATACGCATAGAAAGCTATGGAACCGTGGACGAGCTCAATTCGTACATTGGCCTTATACGGGACCAAGAGATCGATCCGCGTTCCCACGAAATATTACTTCATATACAGGATCGACTGTTTACGGTAGGTGCCATACTGGCCACAGATCCCGAAAAAGCTATGCTAAAAAGTGGTAAAGAACGGTTGAACATTCCAAAAATAGAAGAAGAAGACATCACTTTATTGGAAACCGAAATGGATACCATGAACGAGGCATTGCCCCCCATGACCCATTTTGTATTACCTGGCGGGCACACTACCGTGTCATATTGTCACATAGCGCGCTGTGTATGCCGCCGTGCCGAACGTTTAGCTACTTTATTGCATGAGCAGGAACCTACGGACGAGCGGGTTTTAATGTATCTAAACCGACTTTCTGACTACCTATTTGTACTGGCACGGAAATTGTCCCATGACTTGCAAGCAAATGAAATAAAATGGGTTCCTAAAAAGCTATAAGCCCTTTTAAAATAGAATTTGCAAAGCACTAAAAATCAAAGTGTTAAAAACGTTCTTTAAAATTAAAGCGAAATAATTTTGTTTTTTCTTGACTTTTTCAGCTAAAAAATTATTTTTGCAAAAAATTAAACCTTGATTCTGTTATGTACTGGACATTAGAATTAGCATCGTATTTAAGTGATGCACCCTGGCCGGCCACTAAAGATGAATTGATAGATTATGCTATCAGGACCGGAGCCCCTCTAGAGGTAGTGGAAAACCTTCAAGCTATAGAAGACGAAGGCGATTCCTATGATTCTATAGAAGAAATTTGGCCAGATTATCCCACAGACGAAGATTATCTGTGGAACGAGGATGAATATTAAACAAATCCAAGGGAGTTACCCAGTAACAACCCTAAACATAAAACACCGAAAAAGTCTCAAGCAATTGGGACTTTTTTTATATAGAATAACAACACATTAAAAACCATAAAAGCCTTGTCTATCTTGATTTTTTGCAGTTTTTTTGTGAGGCATAGTGCCCGCGTTCCTAGCAACGCTCCAAACATATAATATTAGTAAACGAAATGGGACTTTTAGACAGTGTATTAAAAGTATTTGTAGGCGATAAATCCAAAAAAGATATTGGGGAAATCCAACCCTATGTAGACCAGGTAAAAAGCCTAGAAGGTGAGATCTCTGGATTGTCCATAGACCAACTCAGGGCCAAGAGTGATGAGTTCCGCAAAAAGATAAAAGAAGACCAGAAAGAAATCCAGGCAGAAATCGATTCCTTGGTAAAACAAGCCGAAGAAGAGGAAGATATTGATAAAAAAGAAGATATCTACAACCAAATAGACAGCCTAAAGGACGACCGGTACGAAGTAGAAAAGAACAGTCTTAACGAAATCCTACCCGAAGCCTTTGCCGTAATCAAGGAAACCGCAAAACGTTTCAAGGAAAACGAAACCCTTACCGTGGAAGCCACTCCTTACGACAGAGAACTCTCCGGAACCTACGATTATGTAACCTTAGACGACAACAAAGCCATTTGGAACAACTCATGGGATGCTGCTGGTAAGGAAGTTACCTGGGACATGGTCCACTACGATGTCCAGCTTATTGGAGGGGTTGCCCTCCACCAAGGAAAAGTGGCCGAGATGCAAACAGGGGAAGGTAAAACCCTGGTAGCAACACTTCCCGTATACTTAAATGCACTGGCAGGAAACGGAGTGCATGTGGTAACCGTTAACGATTACCTAGCACGCAGGGATAGCGCCTGGATGGCCCCTATTTTCCAGTTTCACGGTATGAGTGTGGATTGTATAGACAACCACCGCCCCAATAGCGAATCCCGCCGTAACGCATACAACGCCGATATTACTTACGGAACCAACAACGAATTTGGTTTCGACTACCTAAGGGATAATATGGCCAATGCTACTAAGGACTTGGTACAAAGACCCCACCATTACGCCATCGTGGATGAGGTGGATAGCGTATTGATCGATGATGCACGAACGCCATTGATTATTTCCGGTCCTGTACCCCAAGGAGACCGCCACGAGTTCAACGAATTGAAGCCCAAAATTGCCGATATCGTTGCCGTACAGCGCAAATACCTTACTGGAGTACTTTCTGAAGCTAAAAAGCTCATTAAAGAAGGAGACACCAAAGAAGGTGGTTTCCAATTATTGCGTGTATATCGCGGGCTTCCAAAAAACAAGGCACTTATCAAGTTTCTTTCTGAAGAAGGTGTAAAACAGATCCTTCAGAAAACCGAAAACTTCTACATGCAGGATAACAACCGTGAAATGCCCAAGGTTGATGCCGAGTTGTATTTTGTGATTGAAGAAAAAACCAATCAGATAGAATTAACCGACAAAGGGGTTAATTTCCTTTCTGGTTCCGATGATCCTGATTTCTTTGTTATGCCCGATATGGGAACCGAAATTGCAAAGATTGAAGACCAAGGACTTACCCCCGAAGAAGAAGCAGAGCTTAAAGAAGATCTGTTTCGCGACTTTGGGGTAAAGAGTGAGCGCATTCACACCA
Organism: Flavobacteriaceae bacterium; assembly: GCA_028281065.1. Classification (GTDB taxonomy): domain Bacteria; phylum Bacteroidota; class Bacteroidia; order Flavobacteriales; family Flavobacteriaceae; genus Aureisphaera. The sequence continues at coordinate 31,732 of JANQKN010000050.1, forward strand.
TGAACCAATTGCTGAAGGCTTATACCCTTTTCGAAAAAGACGATCAGTATGTGGTGATGGACAACAAGGTAATGATCGTAGATGAGCAAACAGGCCGTATCATGGATGGCCGTCGTTATAGCGATGGATTGCACCAAGCAATCGAAGCCAAGGAAAATGTAAAGATCGAGGCCATGACCCAAACCTTTGCTACCATTACGCTTCAGAACTACTTTAGGATGTACCGCAAGCTGTCTGGGATGACTGGTACGGCTGTTACAGAAGCAGGCGAGCTTTGGGAAATCTATAAATTAGATGTGGTGGAAATCCCTACCAACCGTCCCATTGCCCGACACGACCGCGAGGATAAGATTTATAAAACCAAGCGCGAAAAATACAATGCCGTTATCGAAGAAGTGGCAGAACTATCCAATGCAGGACGCCCTGTCCTTATTGGTACCACTTCGGTAGAAATTAGTGAGCTATTGAGCCGTACACTAAGCATTCGTAACATTCCTCATAACGTACTGAACGCAAAACTCCACAAAAAGGAAGCAGACATTGTTGCCGAAGCGGGTAATGCAGGTATCGTTACCATTGCTACCAACATGGCAGGTCGTGGAACCGATATTAAGCTATCCGATATGGTAAAAGATGCAGGAGGATTGGCCATTATTGGTACAGAACGCCACGATTCGCGACGTGTAGACCGCCAGTTGCGGGGTCGTAGTGGTCGTCAAGGAGATCCTGGAAGCTCTCAGTTCTACGTTTCCTTGGAAGACAATCTAATGCGTTTGTTTGGTAGTGAGCGAATTGCCAAAATGATGGACCGTATGGGATTGAAGGAAGGGGAAGTGATTCAACACTCCATGATTTCCAAATCCATAGAGCGGGCCCAGAAGAAAGTGGAAGAAAACAACTTCGGGATTCGTAAGCGACTACTGGAGTATGATGATGTCATGAACTCCCAGCGTGAAGTGGTTTACAAGCGTCGTTACCATGCTTTGTTTGGGGAACGATTGCGAGTGGATATAGCGAATATGATCTACGACACGGCCGAAGTTATTGCCGAAACCAACAAAGGTGCGGACGACTACAAAAACTTTGAGTTCGAATTGATCCGTTACTTCTCCATGAGCTCACCCGTAACCGAAAGTGAGTTTAAACATGAAACTGTACAGGAAATAGCTGGAAAAATCTACAAAGCAGCCTATGCGCACTACCAAGACAAGATGGAGCGTAATGCTGGTATGGCTTTCCCTGTAATAAAGAATGTATACGAAACTCAAGGGGATAAATTCAAAAGAATCCTGGTTCCTTTTACCGATGGTGTAAAAACCCTGAATGTTGCGACCGACCTACAAGCTGCCTATGAAAGTGAAGGGAAGCAGTTGGTTCAAGATTTCGAAAAGAACATCACCTTGGCCATTATAGACGATGCTTGGAAGACCCACCTTCGTAAGATGGACGAACTGAAACAGTCTGTTCAGTTAGCGGTTCACGAACAGAAAGATCCTTTATTGATCTATAAGTTTGAAGCTTTCGAGCTCTTTAAGGCCATGATCGAAAAGGTGAACAAGGATGTAATCTCTTTCCTTTTCAAAGGGGAATTGCCTCAGGAAAACCAACAGCAAATCCAAGAAGCCCGTGAAGTTCGCAGTAAGCAAAAACTGAACGAGCAAAAAGACGAAATCCCTAATTTGGACGAACGATCTGCACAAAACCAAGCTGCGGGGAACACACAACCCCAAAGGCAGCAGATTACTGAAACCATTACACGGGACCGCCCTAAAATTGGACGAAACGATAGGGTGACCATAAAGCACGTTATGAGCGGTGAAAACAAAACCCTTAAATACAAACAAGCCATTCCGCTTATCGATAAAGGCGAATGGGTATTGGTGGAAGACTAAATTACTGATTTACTTCACAAAAAAAGCAATGCGAAACGCATTGCTTTTTTTATAGGCATTATTAAAAGCTTCTACGAATACTGTTTATTTATTAGCGATTTTAAGAGAGGGAGTTGCAATAGGAACAGTCCCAAAAAGCCGATAGCGTACAAGGTAGTTCTAGAAACCTTCAGGTTTTCGAAGGGATTCTTTATTTCAGGCCCCTTAACAGAGATTTCGTTTAAATAGGAAATCTCACCCATAGGGTAAAAATACAACCAGCCTACACATAGTACGAAAGCGGCGGCAACCATCCACCATCCTTTTTTACCAATAAGGGGTTTATAGATGGTTTTAGAAACCGTTTTCTTCCCTACCGCTTGCATGACACGATCGGTAAAAGATGGGGATGGGGTTTCCAATCCTGCTTCATCCATCCATTTTTGAAGGATGTCGTCCTCTTTTTTAGATAATGGGTCCATAACTATTCAACAATTTTGGGTTGTATGTAACCTTGCAACAAGGTAAATAATTTCTTTCTGCTTCTAAACAATCGTACCTTAATATTTTCTTCCGATAGGTCGGTAACCTCAGCAATTTCCTTCACACTCTGATCCTCAAAATAATAGAGGGTAATTAAGGTAGCGTCTATTTCTGGCAATTGCATAATACTTTGTCGTATCTTCTCTTTTCGTTCATCGGCTTCTAAAAGCTGAAGGGCGTTGTCTATAGTATTTGCATCACTTTCGGTGATTTCTTCCAAAAGATCCGTAGTCTGTTGTCGCTTGTTTTTTCGAACCCTATCCAAAGCCTTACGATAGGCGATGCTGTACAACCAACTGGAAAATTTGGATTCCCCACGAAAGCTGTCCAACGACTCGAAAGCCTTTATAAAAGTATCCTGAGCAACTTCCTCTGCCTCTTCCCGTACTTTAACGACGCGCACCACAATGGTAAATACATAATCCTTGTATTTTTCTACCAATACCCCAAAGGCTTGGGTATCCCCTAGCTTGATTTGTTCTATTAGATATTGGTCAGTGTTAGCCGTCATTTTACCCTAAGACGAAACTTTAAAAGCATTGGTTACAAACACACAACATAAAAAAAATTAGTGGAATGTGTAACCTATCTTTTTTTTTCGACGTCATAAGGGCAAATAAATAGTAATCAATTAAAAAACAACACATATGGAAAATCCAGAAATCATTATCATACCTATTATGTTTGGGGTGTTATTCGGAATATTTTACTTGTATATTTCCGCGCGACACAAAGAACGTTTGGCTCTTATTGAAAAAGGCGCAGATGCCTCCATCTTTTATGGAAAAAGCAGAAGAGTCACCCCCATTTGGAAGGTTATCGTTATTAATCTAGCCTTTTTACTTATGGGTATTGGTTTTGGGACATTGTTGGCAGAAGCTTTTGTTCAAGGCTTCAACATGGACGAAGATGTAGCCCGTCCCGGAGTTATTTTCTTAATGGCAGGTGCCGGTTTATTTGCTGGGTTTTATGCCACCAAAAAATTGAATCCCGACTCTTAATTACATATAGAAACCAACCACATACAAGCTGTTTTAGGACTTCGTACTCCCGAAACAGCTTTTTTATTTGCTTAAAATCATGAAACAACTCAATATACCGTCCATTGTAGAATGGGCACTTCGCATCAATGTTTTTGTCAAACTGTTTATGTATGGAATTGGAAAAATTGTTGGTGGACAATTTTATTTACGGGGCGAACTCCCTCAAGATGTCGGGGCAACTTCTTTATCGGAAGTAGGGAGTTTTGATCTGGCTTGGACCTTTTTTGGACACTCCAAGGGGTACATTCTGTTTATAGGGATTTCGCAACTCGTAGCTGCTTTGTTCTTTTTATTACCGCGTACTAAGCTATTGGGTGGGCTTATGCTCATCCCTATTTTGTTGAATATTATCGTAGTGGATTACTTCTATGGGGTGGCTTTTGGAGCCTTATTCAGTGCCTGCTTCTATTTAGGAAGTGTTTTGTTTGTATTGTACAGAAACAGAAATGCTATAGGAAGAGCCATAGCAAAGTTGTGGATTACATCGAAAATGTCTAACGGTAAAAACTTGATTGTAAATATTATACTTATAGCAACAATGTTTGGGTTGGTTTTTGGTCTCGAGCTTCTTCTAATTAATTTCTTTGGCTACGACGACCGTTTTTAATGGTTAAAAGTCACATTGCTATACGACGCATTGATCGTTACCGATCTAGGGCTTCCTTGTGAACCTTGATACCCCTTAAGCATGGTATGCGACGTATTCTTGTTTTTGGATACTATTTCCAGTGATTCAGGGCTGTCGAAACGTGATTTCTTACCTGTATAAAGGAATGAGAACGAGCTTTTGGGAAGGTCCAAAAAGGCATCGGTATTCTCCAATACAATGTCCAGGTTCCTAAAACCTGAGTCGATATTTTTAATATACAGGTTGCCAAACGAACCCGATAGGAAAGCCTTATCTGTCAAGGAAATTACGTTCACGTTGCTGGAGTTTGCTTGTAGGTTAATGTTCTTAACTACATTCAGCTTACAATCTTCTACATACTTTAAATCCAACATACCATCCAGCCAGTTGTTTACATACACAGGAGCATAAGCCGCATTGATGAGGGTTTCCCCCCCATCAATGCTATTGGCTGTTAATGTACTGTAATCCAAGATTGCTTTTATATTATAGGCATCGGCCATTTTTACTTCTCCATACCGAACGTTAATGTTGGTACGGGTGTTTTTTGGCATGCGAATAATAATGGTCTTCTTGGCTTTTACAGGTTCTTCATCGAAAAGCCCTCCTTTTTTATTTCCATTAATAATGATCTTTTTGTCACCATTCGGCGAGGTAATGACTTCAGAATTATAATTGTCGAACTGCTCGGCCCATTTCTCTACATCCTTACCAAACTGCTCTCCCCATTTCTCCATATCCTTGCCAAACTCTTCGCCCCACTTTTCCATGTCTTTTCCAAAGGCTTCACCCCATTTCTCCATACTTTTTCCAAACTCTTCTCCCCACTTCTCCATTTTCTCTTCAAATTCGGGTCCAAATTGCATTTCGAACTTTTCGCCAAACTGTTCTCCCCAATCTTCCATTACTTTTTCGAAATCGGCAGCCCATTCATCTACATCGGCTAGCCAAGCATCTACTTCGCGTACAGAAACAGAAGTTCCGTGTTTTTTGTTTAGCTTGTCTACATAGGCTTGCTTGTCCTTTTCGTATTTACCACGGTCGAAATTGTTTATATGCCCGTCACCAAAGCTGAAGTTATAAGAACCATTCTTATCCTTTATACTTGGATGTTTGTCGCTAAAGGGCCATACGGGTATTTTACCCACATCAGGGATATCTGGCACAACCACTTGAAAATCCATACCCTTAAAAGCATCCAGCAAAGGCATAATATCTATCTCTTTAAGCTTTTCCAAATGCTCTAAGTGTTTTACCCTGTCCAAGGCCCTAACAGGCATGGTTTCTATACCACCCCAAAGACTGCCTTCGTTGGAGTTAACCACTACTTTTTGGCTGTTGCCAAGTACGTCCAATTTCCACTTCTTGAACACAATCTCCTTTTCTTCTTGGGAAAGGTTATCGTCGTCTATAAAGGCTTCTACCTCTACAACATCTTTGTTCCATGTTTCGAATATAATGTTGGTATGCGATGCATCTACGCTAACAAATGCATCCTTACCTACTTCGAAACGTTCTACAGACCTCGACTGCGCATGGAGCAAAACAACGCTCAAAAGCGCCAGCGCCAAGGTAAGTTTATGTGATACTTTCAGTAAACTGTTCATTTTCCAATTGTTTAAGTTCTTTTAATTTGTTTTTAAGTTTGAACAGCAATTCCAAACGTAATTTCAAATTATCGATAAGAGCGTTGATGGTAGCTTCTGTAGGGCCTACCTCGTTCATTTGTTCACCGAGCCTTTTGTACTCTGCATCCAATTCGGCAAGCCGCTTTTTATATCCGTCTATAAGTTCTTTGTTGTCGCTATCCTCTTCCAAAGAGGCCAATTGCAATTGGATCCCATTAAGATAGAAGTCCTCCACCTTTTTTAGTTCCGGGGAAATATCCCCTAAGGTAATCCCAGGCACCTCTGTATTCTCTATCGTATCATCTGCGATTTCTGGCCCCTCTGTTCCATCATCCAGATTCACAAACCAGTACCCCAATCCAAGGAATACCACGATAACGGCAGCGATTTTGATCCAAAACAGGAAGGGTTTCTTTTCCTTCTTGTCTGAAAAGGCTTCCTTTAGCTTTTCCTCGAAACGTGCTTCATGGCCTTTGGGTAATTGCTCCCCTTTTGTAGGCCCCTGCTGCATCATTTTTCTAATATCCTGTGCCATATTGCAAATGCTTTAATTGTTCTTGTAACTGTTTTTTTCCGCGAAACAGATTGGTTCTGGAAGCGCTTTCCGATATACCAAGGATATCGGCGATTTCCTGATGATCGTACCCTTCTAAAAGAAATAGCTGAACAACCACCCTATAGGGTTCTTTTAAATTGTCGATCGCACGATGCACTTCCTGTACGGTGACTTCGTCTGCCACACTCCAATCGTCATTTTCCTCACTCAATGTCAATACTTCCTCGTTAATGGAATAGGTTTCCAGCTTTCTCGCCTTAATAGCATCGAGACAGGTATTGATCACAATCCGTTTCAACCAGGCTCCAAAGGTGACGTCCCCCTTGAACTGATGTAGCTTGGAAAACGCCTTTATAAAGGCTTCCTGCATAACATCCTCTGCCTGCGCAATGTCCTTAACATATCGTTGAGCCACAATAAACATCCCCTCACAGTATTGCCTGTAGAGCGCCAACTGCGCCTTGGGATTCTGCTCCTTGCATTGTTCAACTAATAACGTTACGGACAAAATTTGATGGTTTTTTTGGTTGCTGTTCGGGTTAAAGACGACAGAAAAAATTGCGTGTTACAAAATTTAGAATTTTTAAATTTACTACCTTTCCTTGTGAAAACTCAGGAGTCATGAACAAACTTGTAAAAATTTCCCTTAAAATACTCGGAGCCCTTATAGTACTTGCCCTGCTGTTCTATTTTGTCATTGGTCCCATTATGAAAACCAGTACAAAAAAACACAGTCCGGAAGTCGTTGAAACCTATGAAAACAATGCCACGAATATTGAAATTTTTTATTGCAGCCCTTCCAAAAAGGACCGCGTAATATTTGGGGAATTGGTTCCTTATGGTGAAGTATGGCGTACCGGAGCCAACGAAGCCAGTACATTTACCACCAATAAAGACCTTACCATAGATGGTAAAATGCTTCCAGCTGGAAAGTATACTTTATGGACCATCCCGGGCGAGGATACATGGCAGATTATATTCAACAAAAAAATGTATGGTTGGGGTGTTCGTTTTCAAGACGGAAAAGCCATGCGCGAAGAAAAGCATGATGCCTTGGTGGCTACTGCTAAAGTTTCGCAAAGTATCACTGTTCAGGAAAACTTCTCCATCAATCTCTTGGAAGCAACTTCCAACGATCTGGTGTTGATGTTTGCTTGGGATAACGTTACCGTCCCCTTGACTATGAAAGTAACCCCTTAAATCCATCCGTGCTGTGAACAAATCCAAAGACGGAGCCCTTCATGAAAAAGGAGGCATTACCCCTCCCGATTCCCTAAGCAAAAGTGCCGCCGAAAAGCTAAAGGAAAAGCGTAGGCAATCTGTTTCTACTTCCGATCTCTTGCAAGGGTTGCTCGCTAAAGACAAAACCGCTTTAAGTCGAGCCATTACCTTGGTGGAAAGCACAGCTCCCAAACATCAAAAACAAGCCAAGGAGATTATAGAAGCCTGCCTTCCCCATGCCAATAAATCCATCAGGGTTGGGATTACCGGGGTACCCGGGGTAGGAAAAAGCACCTTTATAGAACGTTTTGGAAAACAATTGGCGGACCAAGGCAAACAGATCGCCATCCTTGCCGTGGATCCCAGTAGTAGTTTAAGTAAAGGGAGCATTTTAGGCGATAAAACCCGCATGGAGGAACTGGTTAAAGAGCCCTTTGTTTTTATACGGCCTTCGGCCAGTGGGGATTCTTTAGGCGGTGTTGCCCGAAAAACCCGAGAGGCTATCATTCTATGCGAAGCTGCGGGATACGATCATATCCTTATCGAAACCGTAGGTGTGGGACAAAGTGAAACGGCGGTCCATTCCATGACCGATTTCTTTTTGTTGCTGAAACTCGCTGGTGCGGGTGATGAACTACAGGGCATTAAAAGGGGTATTATGGAAATGGCCGACCTTATTGTGATCAATAAAGCGGATGGGGAGAACCAGAAAGCGGCTAAGCAGGCCAAATTGGAATTCAATCGGGCATTGCATCTCTACCCTTTAAAGGAAAGCGGATGGCGCCCAAAGGCCGTGACTTGTTCTGCTTTGGAAAACCAGGGAGTAAACGACATTTGGGATCTGATTTCAGAATATATGGAACAATCCAAAGATGGTGGATACTTTCAACAAAAGCGAAACGAGCAGAATAAATATTGGTTGTTGCAAACCATAGAATCCCGACTAAAAAGTGATTTCTACCACCATCCCGAAGTAAAAAAGGAGCTGGAAAAGCAATTACAGTTGTTAAGTGAAAACAAAACGACTCCTTTTGAGGCGGCTGAAGTTTTACTAAACTTTACTGCATAAAACTCTTCCGAAACCACTCCACATGGGCTTCCAACCCTTCCCTAAGTCCTGTGGTAGGATTGTAATTCAGCAGTTTTCGGGCTTTATCGATATTCGCCTTAGTACGTGACTGATCGCCAGGACGCGGGGGTTTATTGGCAATTGTGATCTTTTTGTCTAAAATGGTTTCCACCGTGGCAATACCTGTTGCGGTAGAATTTTCTTCTTCGGTCCCCAAATTGAAAATCTCCGTATTACAAACTTCTTTGTAATCCATCACACTCACAATACCATCCACAATATCCTGTACGTAGGTAAAGCTTCGTAAGTGCTTTTCGCTCCCTTCGTACAACGGAAAGGGTTTGTCGTTTAATCCACAATCGATCAGGCGAGTGTAGAGTTTATCGGGTCGTTCCCTGGGGCCGTATACCGAATAGAGACGCAAAGAGGTAGATTGCAACAATCCCCTACGTGCATAGGCCAATACCAATTGCTCGGCAGCCAATTTGGTAACACCGTACCAAGAAGCGGGAAGCGGCGCTTCGTCTTCGGTCATGGTAGCATACAAACCGTAAATGGAAGAAGTGGCTATGTTTACGAAAAAAGGTTTTTGGGAAAACCCTTCGATAACATCCAACATACGCTGGGTTCCCAAGATGTTATTGGTAAAATAATCTGAAAACGTACTGGTAACGGATATTCCCGGTTGTGCAGCAAAGTGAAAAATAAAGTCCAAATCTTCGGTAACCACAGTAGCCAAATCGTCTTCACGAAGATCCACTTTTTTTACCTCCATCCCTCTTTCGGAAAGCTCTTTTGCGTTCAATTCCTTGAGGGAACGGTCGTAGTAATCGGAAAAATTATCGATGGCCACCACATCATGACCTAGGCTGTGCAATCGTTCGCAAGTATGCGACCCTATAAAACCGGCTGCTCCGGTAACCAATACCTTCATATCTATTATTTACCTATGCAAAAATAACAGCTTTTTTAGCTTTCTGTTTTATTCTTGAAAAAAGAAATACTTTTGCAGGAAACGAAATGGCAAACCACATGTACGATTTCACCATAATTGTACCCGTCTACAACGAAGAAGACAACCTGGAGCGGGTGGAAAAAGAACTACTGGCATACACCCAGATAGCCTCCAAAAAAACAAGCATCCTTTTTGTAAATGATGGTTCCAAGGACAAGAGCCAAGCATTGATAGAAGACATCTGTACCCGCAACCCTGAGTTTCATTTTATTCAGTTTGAAGAAAACCGTGGGTTAAGTGCTGCCATAAAAGCAGGGTTCGACCATGTGGAAACCAAATTGTTGGGATATATAGACAGTGATCTACAGACTGCCCCTTCCGATTTCAATCTGTTATTGGAACACATTGGGGACTACGATCTGGTGACTGGTGTTCGCTCCAACCGAAAGGACTCGTTTGTAAAAAACATGTCTTCCAAAATAGCCAATGGTATACGCAGGACTTTTACCCATGACGGCATGGACGATACAGGATGCCCCTTAAAAGTGATAAAAACCGACTATGCCAAGCGTATTCCTATGTTTAGGGGACTCCACAGGTTTTTGCCTGCCATGATCCTGTTACAGGAAGGAAAAATACTCCAGGTTCCTGTACAACACTTTCCTAGGATTGCAGGAACGGCAAAGTTTGGTCTTTGGAACCGTCTTTTAGGTCCCTTAATGGATTGCTTTGCCTATTTGTGGATGAAGAAAAAATACATCAACTACCGAGTAAAAAATAAAGGATGAAGGATTGGATGGTGTATGGCATAGGATTCTTGGCACAGATCCTCTTTTCGGGCCGATTGTTGGTGCAATGGATCCTTTCCGAAAAAAACAACCGTATCATTACCCCTTCCCTATTCTGGAAGCTGAGCCTTTTGGCTTCTTTCCTACTGTTTGTATACGGATACTTACGGGATGATTTTGCGATCATGCTTGGGCAATCGCTCACCTATTTTATTTACATAAGGAACCTTCAGCTCCAAGGGAAATGGCAAAAATCACCCGTATGGTTTCGGTGGTTCCTGCTGTTGTTCCCCATCGCCATTATTGCGTATGGGTATAATAACGGGGAGTACGATATTTATCAGCTTTTCAACAACGAAGATATCCCCAATTGGTTATTGGCTCTGGGAATTGTAGCACAGGTACTTTTCACCTTTCGGTTTATCTACCAATGGATTTATTCCGAAAAAACCAAAACCTCTCAATTGCCCATTGGTTTTTGGCGATTGAGCGTTCTAGGGGCTTCCCTTATCTTAACCTATGCCATTTTTAGGAAAGACCCTGTACTTTTTGTGGGGCATGGTGCTGGGATGATTATTTATATCCGCAATATCTTTATCGGAAAAAAAGAACGACGTGGAGTGGAGCAATAAAAAATACATGATCTGGTTGTTGATAGCCTGTGCAGCTATTTTCCTATCCAATCTGTCGGTACTGCATGTTAACATTATGGAAGCCCGAAACTTTATTACGGCCCGAGAAATGATCCAAGATGGCAACTGGCTCCTAACCACCCTCAACGGTTATCCCCGTTATCAAAAACCACCCTTACCTACGTGGATTACGGCTGTCTTTGCGATGGCTTTTGGATTAAAAAACCTGATTGCACTAAGACTCCCTGCAGCCCTCATGGCAATTGTATTAGTACTCACCTCTTATAAGTTTAGCAGTCGCCTCACCAAGAACAACTACTATGCTTTTGTTGGATCGCTAGTCATGGCTACTTCGTTTTATATCGTTTCGGCTGGAAGGGATGCCAATTGGGATATCTATACCCACGGTTTTATGATGGTGTGTATCTACCAATTGTATTTGTTCTTTACCTTCAACGAAAAAATGTACCAACGGGTGTTGATAGCGGCCCTTTTCTTTGGATGCTCCTTTATGAGCAAAGGTCCCGTTTCGCTTTATGCATTACTGCTGCCTTTCCTTATTTCCTTCGGAATTGTATATAAGTACAAGGGCTTTAAAAAGCGTATCCTTCCCCTACTCCTATTTTTGGCGGTTTCCCTATTGTTATCAGCTTGGTGGCATTGGTATACCTATACGTTCGACCCGGAAACGGTAGCTGCCATCACCAAAAAGGAAACCAGTAATTGGACAGGTTATAATGTTAGGCCTTTCTACTACTATTGGAGTTTCTTTACCCAAAGTGGGGTTTGGACATTACCTGCATTTATTGCTTTGCTGTATCCCTATCTTAAAAAAAGGGTGTTCGATAAGAAAGCCTACCTTTTTACTTTTCTATGGACCATGGGATCGGTGGTATTGTTATCCATTATTCCTGAAAAGAAGTCGAGGTATTTGCTCCCCGTACTTATCCCTATGGCATTGAATACGGCTTTTTATATAGAATACCTTTTCAGGGCTTTTTCTGAATTGAAAGACAAGCGCGAGACGATTCCCGTATACTTCAATTTTGGGCTTATAGCTACTATTGGGGTGGTTTTCCCCGTAGGTGGCTATTTCTTTTTGAAAGACAATCTGGCTGGCAAATGGTTTTGGTTTATAGTACTTTCCATCGTTTTATTTGCACTGGGCTTTTTCATCTTCAAAAATCTATTCAGAAAAAAAATAACGCCAGTTTTCTTCGCTACCATTGCTTTTATTGCAGCCATCCTATGTTTTGGAATGCCCATGGCAAGGGCTTTAACGGTAAACCCGGAATTTAAAGGACTATCGCTACTGAATGAATGGCAAGCCGACACTCACTTGAACGTATACGAATATGCTGGTTTTACACCAGAACTTATTTGGGATTATGGTAAACCAATATCGGTGTTAAAGCGGGAAGGAAAAGTAGACATCCCTACCGAGGATTCTTTTGGTTTGCTTGTGGCCGAAGAACATCTAAAAGAATTTGAAGCCGCATTCCCCAACCATAAAATAACGAAAGTGGTTCGTTATGACATGAATCCCAAGGGACCTGGGGAACGTTCTCACCGTCCCAGACTGTGGCGGGATCTATTCTTGCTTACCAAAAAGAAATAGAAGTTGCTACGTGGCATCTACCCAACGATGTCGCGCCCATTGTTGTAGCTTGAAGAACAGCCACCCAATACCCCCGCCAAAGAACATCCCTGTAATAATGTCCAATGGATAGTGAACGCCTAGGTAAATTCTACTGTAGGCTACGGTTACCGCCCAAAAAAGAAGCAGGAAGGGAAGGTACTTCCACTTTTCCCTTAACAACAGTCCTAAAAACACCGCTGCAGCCATAGAACTGGCCGCATGAGCCGAGAAATATCCATAACGCCCACAACCATCTGCCACAAAACGCATAACCTCCCTAAGGGCTTCTACCCTACAGGGGCGTGGTCGTTGGAACAATACATATTTAAACAAATTGGCTAACTGATCGGTAGCAGTGATCATTAAAGCAACACTTACCAATATAACAAGGGTGGTCTTCCATCCCCATCTGCGGAAAATGTGATAGAGCAAAAACAGATACAATGGGATCGACGAGTACTTTTCGGTAACAAAAAGCCAAAAGCCATCCCAAGACTCACTTCCCAATTGGTTCAGGAAGAGAAAAAGTTCTGTATCATATTGTAAGAGTTCCTCAATCATCTTCGTATCGGGATACTTCCCTATCGTAAAAAGCACTCGCTTCTTTAATGGAGTTCTCTGCTTCTGTCCCCAATTCTTTTTGATCGTGTTGATCGAACTCCTCGAACCATTCTATTTCATCGTTCTCCAAATTGATGATAAAACGTGGAAATTCGGTGTGTATCACAAAAATGGCATTGGGAAAATCGGTATTATCACCCAATATGTATTTCGGAAGTTGCATGTGGATTGATTTTAATGCCGCAAGTTACGTTTTTTACGGTTTATCAAGCTATGGGAGGTGGTTTCAATTGGAGGTACTACCTAAGGGAGGCAGTTGTTGGAGCAACATTAGCACCCCATAAAAAGTTACTACTTTCAATAAAGGCTATACAGTATTACTTTTTTAACGTAATAAATTCCAGCGTTTTCCACTTTTATTTTTCGTAATATTTTGTTCTCTTTAAGGTAGTAGAATACTATTCTTCCCCCATATGGTATTCTTTCCCCCAAATGACTCTTCCCCCATATGTCATTATTTCCCCATTTTAAGAAGGCGGTATCCGAAAAGCCAAGAAAGAGTAGGAAAATTAAAAACGATAATCAAACCTGGCATTCACGGAATAAACTTGCGCATTCGTAGGTTAAAATTATGGGTTCGTCAATACTATTCCTGCCTTGTAAGACTTCCTTAAGAATTTAAATAACTCTATTAATCAAAATTTAAAAATCATGAAAAAAATCAGGAGAATTTACCGTAGTCCATGGGTCATAGCGGCCCTATGTTTCCTCTTTGTCCTCGTTAGTTGCGAGCGCGAAGAGGATGCCAATCCAGAACCACAAACCGTAGAGTTTACGGGCAAAGAACTTTTTAAAGGGGTATTCTTTACTGAAGGGAAAATTGGCAAACAAATCGATCTTTACAGTGAAAGGGCTTTGCTTATGGAAAACCTATCCCAAGAGGATAGAAGCCAAGCAAGCGAGCAGACAAACAAAGTTGTTGATTACATAGACCGTGCACATCCAGGGTTTTTCCAAGAGTTTAAAGCAGCACTGCACTCTAAAAACCACAATGCTATTAAAGACATGCTGTTAGTAGGGACCAACCACCTATCTGAAGCTATGCCAGAGGTATTCCCAGCCATTAACGAACTTCGCAACACCATACAAAATGATGTAGACAAAGGTGTTATTGCCGAAGATGGAAAGTTGATCCAAGAAAAATTGGATGCCAAATTACCGGAATATGAAACTTTGCTAGCAGATAACATGATCTCTTCGGGAGACCAGCGGGCAACCACATTGATATTCAATATTAATATTTGGATTAATATCAACGTCCACACCAATGTTAATGTGCAATTAAACGTAAATCTTCATACCAATGTAAATATTGATGTTAACATCAATATAACCGAACCAGATATTGTAGATGTCTTTCATGACGGAACAGGCAATCCAGATTCACTTTATTTCGAAATGTTGGTGGACGATATTGCTCAATTGCAATTAACCCATTAAGGATCGTTAACCGATGAAGTACCGTTTTACTATTGTACTGATCGTATCCTTTACGAGCTTGTGTGCTTTTGTTTTGGTGATTTTCTTTTCCTCTATTGGGTTTAACCCCGTACAGAGCGAAGTGAGCCACCAACGACTTATAAAAACCTTTATCCCACAGGGCTGGGCGTTCTTTACGCGCAGCCCACGGGAAGCTCAATCAATTCTCTATTCGGTAGTGGGGGAAACACTAATCCCGGTAAAGCACAAACATTCGGGTTTTTCGAAAGCCTTTGGGCTAAACCGAAAATCCACCGCAATTGTTACTGAAGCATCCTTGTTACGGGCCAACATTCCAGACAGTGTCTTTATGAACACCCAATGGGGGTATCAAGCGGATCGTATAGGTGAATTTCCCAAAACCAGTTTTAAGGTAACCAACGAAATGGGACAAGCCATTCTTTGTGGTGAATATGTCCTGGTGTTTCAAAAACCGGTCCCCTGGGCCTGGAGCAAGTCCATGGAAGAGATGGACATGCCAGCCAAAGTAGCACGATTGGAAATTGTTTGCGATGAATAACCTATTGTCCCGAATAGAAGGGTATGCCATACAACTGGCTTCCCAAAAAATCCCTTTTACCAATACGGTGGGCCTAGCAAGATCGGTATTGGCCATGGGTACCCTATTAACTTTATTAGCAAACCCTGTTCATTACTTTTTCTCCCGATCTGTAGATGGTGTGTATTATAGCCCATTGCTTGATCTGGAAGTGTTTCCATTGAACAAACTGAATTTCTTCTTCCTATTTGGGATCGAGAATGCGGTATTCATGAAATGGATCGCCATTGTTATACTTATAGCTGTTATTTCAGGCTACTTCATGAAGATTACTTCCTTACTGCATTGGTGGGTGGCTATCAGCTTTATGCTGTCTTCTTCCGCTTTGGATGGAGGTGACCAGATTGCAGCTATTTTGTCATTCTTCCTCATTTTTATTTGTTGGACCGATCCCCGAAAAACCCATTGGCAACGGATCGAAAACCATACAGCTCCAAAAAACATAGTGGCCATACTGGCCATTTGGCTCATTAGGTTACAAATGGCCGTGATCTATTTTCATGCCAGCGTGGGTAAGTTTTCGGTTGAGGAATGGTCCAATGGAACGGCACTGTACTATTGGCTGAACCATTCTTCTTTTGGTATCACATCGTTCTGGAGGCCTATATTAAATCCAATCCTTAGCAGCGAAATCCTCCTCCCCTTAATCACGTATGGGGCACTCATCCTGGAG
>JANQKN010000053.1 GCA_028281065.1 Flavobacteriaceae bacterium
TCGTCGTATCCCAAAGCACCCACCGTTTCATTTCTAAGCTCACGCAAATTCTCCAAACCATCTTTTAATCCTTTACCTACTTCTTTGGAGGCTGCCCAATTGGTAAGTCGTTCCTGTTCGTCGTTAGACTCTCGTAAAACCGCATCGATCTCACCGGTGGTAACGGGTGTCCCGTCTACTGTAAATTCAAAGCCATACAGGGTTTCGTTCTGGGCATTTTCTGCAGCGATACGTTCTTTTACCAGCTCTGAAACGGTTTCCGGGTTATTGGCAGCGGCATATAGAATGGTATTGAGCTGTCTTACCTGTACGGTATCGAGTTGGTCTTTTTGTTCCAGGAATTTTCGGGTTTTTTCAATAACATCGGTGCTTCCCGTAAACTTAGCATAGGCTTCCCCTGCTTTTTGTACGTTGTAAGCATTCATGGTATCTCCTACTACGATACGGGTATTAGCAGCCCATTCGGCTTCGGAAGCATCGTAGTACAATTTTGTGAAGGTAGCTGTGTACTCGTCCAAAAACGCTTGAACGTCTGCTTGAAGCGATTCATCTTCCTTTTTTTCTTCTTTACAACTTGCTAAAAAAGAAACGATTAGAAGAAATAAAACAATTTTTTTCATGTGGGAAAATTTTAATTTTTATAAATGTATTAAAATAACAGAAGCGATTGTGTTTTTTAACTAAGGGATCGAATTAAAGAACGCTTGTTATACCGATGCACAAACAAAAACCACCTCACTCCTTACGTTGTTTTTATTGCATTCCAACTATTCGTGAAACCCACACTGAATTCATGAACTTTTTAGCGTCTACGAGGGTTATTTTGATATCTTTGCCCCCTAATTTTAATCCATCCAAATTGAAAAACCTAGTTGCCTTTTTGTTCGTTGCCCTATGTATATTCACTTCCTGTAGTGAAAGCGATTCGTCGCCATCAGATAATGAAAACGGGAATGAAAACACCGATGGAGTTCAAATTTATGAAGCTCCTACCGTGCGATCGTATGTTACCTATACATCGCAAACAACCGTGACGCTAAATGGTTTTATCGATTTCAGAAACATCTTTTTTACGGAAGAGGATTCATACAACGTTGGCTTTATATTTAGAAGAGGTAATGATCCGAGTACTGATGAAGTGATCCAACTGGAAGGACAAGTACCTTATTTTAATGGTACCTATGGTTTTAACTACGACATCGATGGGTTGGAACCCAACACCACCTACCAATTCACGGCCCATACCAGAAATGAGGAAAGTGAAAACGACGATTGGGAGTCGTTTACCACTTCGGCCATAGCCTGTACCTACACACAGGATAACTATTACAGTATCGATGGAGCCTGGCAATCTGCTGATGTAACAATCACGGAGCCGCTATGCTGTGATGAAGGCACGGTTGAGTTTACATTCGGGATTTGGCCGAATATATTTGAAATCGCCTTTAATGAACTTGAAGATGGGTACCCCATTACAGGGCAGTACTTTGGCGTGGATTATGCTTTCGATATCACCGACCTTGCAAGGGAGCTTACCAAGTCTACGAATCAAGTATTGATCGGGAGTCAATCTACCCCCGAAACTTCGTTGTTTGTTGAAAACGACGGGGAGAGAATCACCTTGATTTTCTGCGATACGGAATTAAGGAATGGATCTATTTTAAACGGAAAGGTTTCAGTTTTAATTCCTTAAAAACAGTCTGTAACCCTTCTCTTTATTTTATCTATTCTGTAGAGTCGCTTATCTGTTACTAACAAGACGCCCACAGTGTAGGGAGTTCACCTGTGGGAGCATGTTGTAAAAAAGGTCTTGTCCCTTTAAAACCAATTCGGCTCGGTTCCCCCCTCTTGACTGATCGATTGCTTCTGGCTTTGTTTGATAGAAGAACGCTACCACATAGAAAAGGCATTCCTCGTTAGGATCTATCGTGCTATGGAATTCCGTTGGGGTATCGAAATCCTCCAACTCTGTTAGGCCATAACTAAACAAGCTTTGCCTATTCGGGGCCATGGTTTCCGATGGCAGGAATAATTGCACAAAGGTATCTGGTGAATTGGGAATTGGGATGGCATCACCAGAAAAATGAAGCGACAAATCTATGGGAGCTTCGGTTTCATTAACCACACGGGTAAAAAACACCAAGTAGCTATGGTTGTAGTGCTCCTTGACAGCACCTTGATACGGTCCGCCCCTTGGGAAGCTGTTCTGCATAATGATCCCGTTGTTATTGGTCTCACTGTACCAATCCATCTCTTGTCCAATAACAACAACGCTAAATAACAAAAAGAACAGGATGGATAGCGTACATTTCATACTCTAGGCTATGGCTTAGTCTTAGCTGGCCTCCGTTTTTTTACAGAAATAAATCATTTCGGAATCCATAAAACCATACTTGAATTGTTCATCCTTGGAAAATGTCTTTACAAAATCATCTTCAACGACTTGAAAACCAACATTTGCCAATCGGTCTTTGTAGTCCCTTCCGTACCATCTAACATGGTCGTGTTGACCAAAGGCTTCTGCCCTTCCTTCTGGTGTTGTTATTGAAAAGTCTTCGTAGGTATGCTCCCTGTTATAGTCTAATGGGACCTGAAATATGCCCGATCCACCAGGCTTCATAACCCTAAACAACTCGGACATGGCAAGACGATCATCGGGTATGTGCTCCAGCACATGGTTGCATACTATAAAATCGAAGTGATTTGAATCGAAAGGGATGTCTGTAATATCTGCTTGCTGTATTATGGTGTTTCCGTCGTAGTTATAGATTTCGGGCATTAAATCGCAAGGAACGTATTCAATATCTTCCGATGTCGAAAAAAGCTTATAAAACACTTTCTCCGGGGCAAAGTGGAGGATTGACAATGATTTATTTAATAGTTTCTTGTCGTCGATATACTTCCAAATTAACCTATGCCTTTCTAGGGAACCACAATTAAAGCATCGCGCATTGCTCCTTTTTGGCATACCATAGGGAGCGAACTCTTTATAAGTGGAGTTACAA
This sequence comes from Flavobacteriaceae bacterium, assembly GCA_028281065.1. GTDB lineage: Bacteria > Bacteroidota > Bacteroidia > Flavobacteriales > Flavobacteriaceae > Aureisphaera. Next base: position 3,006 of record JANQKN010000053.1, read on the forward strand.
ATAACACATGTTACCCCTTTCCCATCTAGTGCGTTTTTCCTCTTTTTCTTTTTGTAATCACGGTATTTTTCTTTGAACCCATTGGGGAGGAGCTTTTTTAAAAGGTTCTTCATCTTTCTTGTTTTAAGGCTTGCTAGTGGTCTCGTTTATGGTTTCGTTGCCAAGATAGCTAAAGTTTAGGGAAGATATTCAACGGAGTCTAGTGTTAGTGAGGGTCATGTTCATGCTTATATGTGTTGCTGTATAACGCCTTATATTCCATAACCTTCGTTCATACAAGTAATTTCACTTATTTCGGACATTTCCTCAATCTTTTTATTGTCAAGGTTGGCTTTCCAGGCTTTTTTAATTTTAGAATAATATTCCAAGTCAAAGTCGTTTTCGGTTGCCTCGATTATTGCAAAAATTCGAGGGTCAACTTTTTCGTTATTTTGACAAACTCCCATTGATGTGAACTCTTTTTCTGTAATGTTATTTATGTGTATGGTATCTAAAATCTGATATTTCTTTTTGGGTTCTCCTGTCTCAATAATTTTCTCCAATATTATTATTCGGTTGTTTTTATTTTGTATTTCAACAAAGGCATATTCCCATCTGCTATTTTCATAATTAATAACAGTTGCAGAGTTTCTCTCAAAGTCTTTGAAATACTCGATGTCTTCAATTTTTCTGAAAACAATGTCAAAAATTGTCCCTTTGGTTTTTTCACGTTCGGAAACTGTGATTTCTTTTCGTTTAGTTTGTGTTTTTTCAGATCTCTCTTTTTTCTTCGAGTCA
>JANQKN010000047.1 GCA_028281065.1 Flavobacteriaceae bacterium
TACAGAGTTAGCATGTTGAAGAACAGATGCATGTAATCGCCATGCAAAAAAGCAGATGAAATCATCCGTATCTGCTCCCCCCTTCGTATCCCAGCAATATTGAACTTATACTTTTCGAAAAAATAAAAATCCTTAAAGCCTTTCAAGGATATTAGTACGTTAGCGATAATAATGATTAGGGTTGCAATATGGATGTCCTGCATGTGGAAATTTCTGTTGGTGGGAAATTATAATGCAATAAATTTAGTTAGTTTTGCGCTAACTTTACTCGATAATCGAGACTTAAATGTTCCAAAGTTTGTTTGTTTTTCCCAATCATTGCTTTTTTTACTTACCCTAAGGTAGTTTATTGATGCAGCGGCTAGTTTATATTATAGTTTTTCCTATCATTTGGTTCTTTTCAAAGCTCCCTATGGGAGTTCTTTATTTTATATCGGATGTGTTCTTCGTGCTCATCTTTCATATTGTGGGGTACCGAAGAAAAGTAGTAAGGGAAAACCTGGAATTGGTCTTTCCTGATAAAAGCAAAAAGGAGATACATAAAATCTCCAGGAAATTCTACCATCACCTATGCGATATGGTGGTAGAATCTGTAAAATCCATCTCTATTACTGAAAAGGAACTCAACAAACGTTTCACTTTTACCAATGTGGAAGAAATCCACAAGCTCGAAAAGCAGAACAAAAGCATTGTGCTCATGGGTGGGCATTACGGGAGTTGGGAATGGTCATTTATCCTACAACGGCACATTAACCACAAGGGATATGCAGTTTATAAAAAGATTGAAAACAAATACTTCGATGCTTTAATAAAAGGGATTCGTGCCAAATACGACACGCACATGATCACCACCAAGCAAACCGTTCATAGGTTGGGGGCTTCGCAAATTAGAGGCGAATTAACCATTAACGGATTCTTGGCCGACCAAAGTGCCAAACACTGGAAAACCAAACATTGGCAAGAGTTTTTGGGAGTAAAAGTACCTGTGCTTACCGGTGCCGAAATGATTGCAAAACGCCTGGATATGGCCGTGGTATTTATAGGAACCAAGAAAGTGAAAAGAGGATATTATTCCACTACCTTCCAAACCATTACCACCAACCCAAAGGAATACGCTGATTTCGAAATCACCGACAAATTCCTAAAACTACTGGAAGAGTTAATCTACGAGGAACCCGCCTACTACCTTTGGACCCACAAACGGTGGAAATACAAAGACAACGCTCCTAAAGAAGAAGCAGACGATTAAATCTGGGCTTTGGCTTTAATTTCCCCAATAATCCGATCTGCCAATGCATCGGCCTCCTCTTGGGATTTGGCTTCTGTATAAATTCGGATGATGGGTTCGGTGTTGGATTTTCTAAGATGTACCCAATTTTCAGTAAAATCGATCTTTACCCCATCTATCGTGTTGATTTCCTCATGTGCATACGCCTCTTTCATAGCTTGCAACAAACCATCCACATCCAAATCGGGGGTTAACTGTATCTTTTTCTTGCTCATATAATACGAAGGGTAACCAGCACGCATTTGGCTTACACTTACACGTTCCTCAGCCAAGTGACTTAAGAAAAGGGCAATTCCCACCAAACTATCCCTTCCGTAGTGCAATTCTGGATAAATGATACCTCCATTACCTTCCCCACCAATCACGGCTTGGGTGTCTTTCATCTGTTGCACCACATTCACCTCACCCACAGCACTTGCTGTATAGGTTCCGCCGTGTTTTTGGGTTACGTCACGAAGTGCCCGTGACGAAGACATATTGGAAACCGTATTACCAGGTCGGTGCTTTAACACATAATCGGCTACAGCTACCAAAGTATACTCTTCACCAAACATCTCCCCTTTTTCATCCACAAATGCCAAACGATCCACATCGGGATCGACCACAATCCCGAAATCGGCATGTTCCTTAACCACAGCTTCCATTAAATCAGTAAGATGTTCTTTTAACGGTTCTGGGTTGTGAGGAAAGTGTCCGTTGGGGATACAATACAGCTTTACTGGATGAACGCCCAAGGCTTCCAGTAGAAGAGGAACGGCAATACCTCCTGTAGAGTTCACACCATCTACTACTACTTTAAAGCCTGCTTTTTTAATGGCATCGGTATTGACCAAATCCAGATTTAGGATTTCGTCTATATGCAAATCGATATAAGCATCATTTCTACTTATTTTTCCTAGCTCATCCACTTCTGCAAAGCTTATTTGAGCCGCTTCAGCTAGATCCAACACACGTTGTCCCGCTTCGGCATTCAAAAACTCTCCTTTATGGTTCAAGAGTTTTAAGGCATTCCACTGTTTGGGGTTGTGGCTGGCCGTTAGAATGATCCCGCCATCGGCATGCTCCAAATCCACAGCTACTTCTACCGTAGGAGTGGTAGACAATCCTAGGTCAATAACATCAATTCCCAACCCAATGAGCGTATTCATAACCAATTGCTGGATCATTTCGCCCGAAATACGGGCGTCCCTCCCTACCACAACACGGTAATTTTCCTTATTCCGTTGTTCTTTTACCCACGCGCCGTAGGCAGCAGCATAGGTAACAGCATCTATAGGGGTTAGGTTTTCTTTTTGTACGCCTCCAATGGTCCCTCGGATTCCCGAGATGGATTTAATTAATGTCATTTCAAAATTTTCGGTAAAGATACTTTTAAAACTGAAATGTTATGTTGCGTTTTTGTAAATTGTCCTAATGAATTTTCTTGCACATATCTACCTTTCGGGAGACGATGAAGGCATTACGATTGGCAATTTTATTGCCGATGGCATTAAGGGGAGAAAGTACGAGAAATACCCTTCCAAGATTCGAAAAGGGATCCTATTACATAGGGCCATAGACTCTTATACAGACAGCCACCTTACTGTAAAGCAAAGTACCAAACGACTTCATAAAAATTATGGACATTACAGTGGTGTGATTGTAGACATCCTTTACGATCACTTTTTAGCTAAAAACTGGAAAAAATACCACACGACTCCATTAGATGAATATGTAGAAAACTTCTATGAACTCCTTCGGACTAATTTTGAAGTCCTTCCAACAAGAATACAGCGTATGATGCCCTATATGATTAGCGACAACTGGTTACTTAGTTATGCGTCCATTCAGGGGATCAGTAAGATTTTAAGCCAAATGAACATGCGTACCAAAGGGGTTTCCAAAATGAACTTTGCCGTGTTGGAACTGGAGGAATACTACACAGAATTTGAAGCGGAATTCACCGAATTTTTTGACGAACTTATCACCTATTCAAAAAACAAACTTGACGAATTATGAAACTGAAATGGTTCCCACTGTTTTTATTGTTAATTGCTTGTAAAAACGAAACTCCTGTAGAAGAAAAGCTGCCCGAAATTGGGGTGATTGCCGAACATGCCATGGTGGTTTCGGCACGGAAAGAAGCTTCCAAAATCGGGGCAGAAATCATGAAAAAAGGAGGCAACGCCTTCGACGCCATGGTCGCCACCGAAATGGCCCTTGCCGTAACTTATCCCTATGCTGGGAATTTAGGTGGAGGCGGGTTCATGGTATACCGCACCCAATATGGCGAATTAGGTGCTTTCGATTATCGTGAAAAAGCGCCCATTGGAGCTAGTATGGACATGTATTTGGACGAAAACGGGGAATACCTAAAGGACAAAAGTAAAGTAGGTGGATTGGCCGTAGGCGTTCCTGGTACCGTTGCGGGAATCTTCGCCGTACATAGCAAATTGGGATCCCTTCCTATGGAAGATCTCCTGGCGCCCGTAATAGAACTGGCTCGGAAAGGTTTTATCATTACCGAAATGCAAGCAGAGCGCTTTAACAAATACGGTCCCATTTTCGAAGAAACCTCTGGCATACCATCTATTTACAATGGAGAATTTAAAGCAGGTGATCGTTTTAAAAATGAAGCCTTGGCCGAAACCCTTTCCCGAATTGCCAAAAATGGGCGATCCGAATTTTACCAAGGGGAAACCGCAAAAGTGTTAACCGAATTTATTCAATCACAAGGCGGGATCATCACCTTAGAAGACCTGGATGTTTACGAAGCCGAGTTGCGGGACCCTGTTGTGTTTCAGTACAAAGATCTAAAGGTTATCTCCATGTCACCACCTTCCAGTGGGGGAATTTGCCTAGCGCAGATATTAAAATCGGTAGCTCCCTATCCCATTAAGGAATATGGTCATAATTCGGTAAAGACCATACAGGTAATGACGGAGGCTGAACGTAGGGCCTATGCCGATCGTAGTTTTTTCCTGGGTGATCCGGATTTTGTGGACATCCCCGTAGACACCTTAATTTCGGACACCTATTTGGAAGGTAGGATGAACGATTTTTCGTTTGATCAGGCCACGGAATCCGCCAATCTCTCGTATGGAACCATCCCTGGCTACGAAAGCACGGAAACCACCCACTACTCCATCGTGGATCCTTTTGGCAATGCCATTGCGGTAACCACCACTTTAAATGCTGCTTTTGGATCTAAACTCTATGTAAATGAACTGGGATTCTTCCTCAACAACGAAATGGACGATTTTAGTGCCAAACCCGGCGAACCCAATATGTTTGGGCTTATTGGTGGCGAAGCCAATGCCATTCATCCACAAAAGCGGATGCTAAGTTCCATGACTCCTACTTTAGTGGAAAAGGACGGTGAATTCTGGATGAGTGTAGGGACCCCTGGAGGCTCTACGATTATCACTTCGGTTTTACAAACCATCCTAAATGTGTATGAATTCGACATGAGTATGCAAGAAGCCGTGAACGCTCCAAGGTTCCACCACCAATGGTTGCCCGATTTGGTACAATTCGAACCCGATTCTTTCGATCCTATTGTCTTAAAGGAACTGGAAGAAAAAGGGTATACCGTAGATGAAAAAAATGCACCCGTTATCGGTAAAGTAGACGCCATCCTTAAACTACCCGATGGTACATTGGAAGGTGGTGCCGATAGGCGTGGTGACGACACTGCTGTGGGCTTTTGATCTGGTTTTTTGGGTATTTTATCGATAAAAGCTTGCAATACAACGATTTGTAGGTAATTTACTACAAAGTGTAGCTTTTTCGCTTAAATTTGATGATTCTAACCAAATGTAGAAAATACCCTGTAATTGCTTACCTATTGCGGCCTTTCATATTTGTAAGTTCCCCTTTTGCAGTAGTTACGGTGCTCAATATACATGAAAGCAAAATCTTTCTTTAAGGATTTGTATGCTATCATCCCGCTTTTTATTAGTGGGCTTCTTTGCATTGGGCTTATCTTCCTTTTGTGGCAAAAACAAAGCCTCGACCCTACTTTCATCAATACCCTGGAAGGAATCTCCAATGTTTTTATTTCTATTAGTGGGGTTTTAGCAACCATCATCATGGTGTATCTTGCTTTTGCTGTCACTAGTCTTAAACGCGTTCGGGATGATGCCATCGATACCTTGAGCAAGATCACCCAAAAGATGCACAACTTCAGGACCATTATAGAATTGCTCATGCGATCCAAAATGTGGTTGCCCGGTCTAAAAGAATACATCGATGAGGAATTTGCAGGCCTTACCTTTTTCGAGGTAAAGGAGTTCTACAAGGGGAAGTCCAAATTGGCTATCGAGTTTCTTCAGGAAAGCCATCATTACCAAGATACCGAAAACCTATACCTGGAACTGAAGTCACTATTAATGACTCATCCTAGGGAAAAAAACGTGCCCGAGAGTATCCGTTATCCAAAAATCTACAATCAGGATATTGTCGCTAAATGGTTAGAACACAAGTGTGGTTCTGGGTTATGGTATTATTTTGGGTACAAATACGGTACTTTCAAGGAAGCCTTGGATTTTAATGCTGTGTTCGAGCGCCATCAGGAAAAGATCATGACATTGGCCAATTCCATAGATGGTGAAGCCTTCCAGGACTCTTCCTTCAATGAGGTTTTCTTGGCAAAGTTGGGGGAATACATGAACAATGAAGTCATTCCAAAACTTTTTCAGTTTCAAGGAAAGACCCACAAAAGAATGCCTTCACTTATTAAATACCTGTACATCGTCTTTCTGTTTTTGGTCTTTTTTGGTGTATTGCTTCCCCTCGCCTATATCCTATTCGGTTTACCCATCATTGCACTTATCGTTAGTTTCTCGTTAATCATCAGCACCATTTTCTTTATTGCCACTAGTTTTTACCAGTTCTTGATGAAAGAAGCCAATGGGTAAAACTATTTTGTAAAAGCTTCGTTTTCCGATAGGTTGTCCCTTCAAATTTTCATTGCATTTAAGTACCTTTGCAAACTATGGCAAAAAATGAAGAAGTAATTGAAGTTTTAGGAGCACGGGTCCATAATCTCAAGAACATAGATGTGTCCATTCCTAGAGAGGAATTGGTAGTAATAACGGGGCTTTCTGGAAGTGGAAAGTCTTCGCTTGCTTTCGATACCATCTATGCTGAAGGGCAACGCCGTTATATAGAAACCTTCTCTGCCTATGCACGTCAGTTTTTGGGTAGTTTGGAACGTCCCGATGTAGATAAAATTGAAGGGCTCTCCCCGGTTATTGCCATAGAACAGAAAACAACCAGTAGAAGTCCGCGATCCACGGTAGGAACCATTACCGAAATCTACGATTTCCTTCGTTTGTTGTTCGCTAGGGCCAGTGATGCCTATAGCTACCAAACAGGCGAAAAGATGGTGAGCTATAGCGATGAGCAAATAAAACAGCTCATCATCAAGGACTTTGAAGGCAAAAAAGTAAGTGTTTTGGCTCCTGTGGTTCGTGCCAGAAAAGGACATTACCGCGAGCTTTTCGAACAGATTGCAAAGCAAGGATTTTTAAAAGTACGTGTAGATGGCGAAGTGTTGGACATTGTAAAGGGCATGCGCATAGATCGATACAAGACACATGATATAGAGATCGTGATCGATCGCCTAAAGATTTCGGAAGCCAGTGATAACGACAACCGTCTTACCGAAACCATCCTAACCGCTATGTACCACGGCGACGATGTGCTCATGGTATTGGATCATGAAAGCAATGCGGTTCGGTTTTTCAGTAGGTCGCTAATGTGTCCTACCTCAGGGATTTCCTACCCGAATCCCGAACCCAACAATTTCTCCTTTAATTCACCAAAAGGAATGTGCCCCAACTGTAAAGGGTTGGGAGAATTGCACGAAGTGAATTTGGACAAAATCGTTCCCGATAAATCCCTTTCCATAAAACAAGGCGCTTTGGCGCCCCACGGACCGCAAAAAAGCAATTGGGTTTTTAAGCAACTCGAAATCATAGCCACCAAGTACGATTTTAAATTGAGCGATCCCTTCGAAAGCATTCCTGAAGAAGCCAAGGAAATTATATTCCACGGAGGAAAGGAAACCTTTGATGTCGCCTCAAAAACCTTGGGGATTACTCGCAACTATAAGATCGATTTTGAAGGCGTAGCCACCTTCTTGCAAAATACCTTCGAAGCCAACGAATCCAAGTCCCTGCAACGGTGGGCCAAGGAATACATGGACAAGATCCCCTGTTCCGAATGCAAAGGAAGCCGTCTTAGAAAAGAATCGCTTAACTTCAAGATTAATGGAAAGAGCATTGCGGACTTAGCAGCTATGGACATCATCGAGCTTTCTGATTGGTTTGCTGGGGTTGAAAAAGACCTGAGTGAAACCCAATTGAAGATTGCTTCAGAAATAATTAAAGAAGTAAAGGCCCGTTTGGGCTTCTTGGTCAACGTAGGACTTACCTATCTTTCCCTCAACCGGAGCTCCAAATCGCTTTCTGGAGGGGAAGCACAGCGTATACGCTTAGCCACCCAGATCGGATCCCAATTGGTGGGTGTTCTGTATATCCTGGACGAACCTAGTATTGGGTTGCACCAAAGGGATAACGAACGGCTTATCGATTCTTTGGTACAGCTAAAGGAAATAGGAAACAGTGTCATTGTTGTAGAACACGACAAAGACATGATAGAAAAGGCCAATTATGTAATCGATATTGGCCCAGCTGCTGGAAAACACGGTGGGGAGATCGTTTCCAAAGGAACCCCTACCGAAATTTTGGAACACCATACCCTCACGGCAGACTACCTAAACGGTACCAAGGAAATTGAGATTCCCCAAAAACGACGGGCAGGCAATGGCAAAGTGCTTACATTAAAAGGCGCTACAGGAAACAACCTTAAAAACGTGGACATCGATATCCCATTGGGAAGAATGATTGGTGTTACGGGCGTTTCGGGAAGTGGAAAATCGACTCTTATCAATGAAACCCTTTACCCTATCCTAAACGCACATTTCTTCAATGGGGTGAAAAAACCCATGCCTTATAAAAAGATCGATGGGTTAAAACATATCGATAAGGTGATCGATATAAACCAATCGCCCATTGGTAGGACCCCACGATCCAATCCAGCTACCTATACTGGGGTTTTCTCTGAAATACGGAATCTATTCGCTAAGGTTCCCGAAGCCATGATCCGTGGTTACAAACCCGGGCGTTTTAGTTTTAATGTAGCGGGCGGGCGATGCGAAACCTGCCATGGAGGAGGACTAAAAGTAATAGAAATGAACTTCCTCCCCGATGTGTACGTAGAATGCGAAACCTGCCAAGGAAAACGCTTTAACCGTGAAACTTTGGAGATTCGCTACAAAGGAAAGTCCATTTACGATGTGTTGGGCATGACCATTAACGAAGCCTGTGCCTTTTTTGAGCATATCCCAAAAATATACCGCAAGCTCAAGACCATACAGGACGTAGGTTTGGGTTACATAACACTGGGGCAGCAATCCACAACCCTATCCGGCGGTGAAGCACAACGTATTAAGCTGGCTACCGAACTATCCAAAAGAGATACAGGAAATACTTTCTATATTCTGGATGAACCTACAACAGGACTTCATTTCGAAGATATTAGGGTGCTGCTGTTGGTATTGAACAAACTGGTCGACAAAGGAAATACGGTATTGATTATTGAACATAACCTGGATGTAATCAAAACTGTGGATTATATTGTGGACATTGGTCCCGAAGGAGGTAAAAAAGGTGGTAAGGTAGTAGCTACCGGAACCCCGGAGGAAATTGTGGAGCAGGGAAAAGGCCATACAGCACGGTTCCTTAAAAAAGAATTACTTTAGTCCCATATTGAAGGACGTAGAAAAATGAACGCTATGAGATCTGAAAATCATCAGAAAAACTGGAATGAAATAAAAACAAACGACTCTTGGGCTATTTTTAAGATCATGGGAGAATTCGTAAACGGATTCGAACGCATGAGTAACATTGGTCCTTGTGTCTCTATTTTTGGTTCTGCGCGAACCAAACCCGATGATAAATACTACCAATTGGCGGTCGCTGTGGCCAAAAAGATTACCGAGCATGGTTATGGAGTAATTACAGGAGGTGGTCCTGGAATCATGGAGGCTGGTAACAAAGGAGCCCATTTGGCGGGTGGAACCTCTGTAGGACTTAATATAGACCTTCCTTTCGAGCAGCATGACAATCCCTTTATTGATAGTGACAAGAGCCTAGATTTCGATTATTTCTTTGTCCGCAAAGTAATGTTCGTAAAATACTCCCAAGGATTTGTGGTCATGCCTGGTGGTTTTGGTACCCTAGATGAGTTGTTTGAAGCAATGACCTTGATCCAAACCCACAAAATCCAGAAGTTCCCCATTATCTTGGTAGGTTCCGAATTTTGGGACGGACTCATAGATTGGGTAAAAAAGACCTTATTGGAAACCAATCAGAATATCAGTCCAAAAGACATGGATCTTATTCACATTGTGGATACCGAAGATGAAGTCCTCGAAATCCTAGATGATTTCTATAACAAAGCAAACTTAAGTCCAAACTTCTAATTCTTGAGACCCCCTACCCCCGTTTTAAAAATAGCGTGTGTTGCATTTCTTTTACTTTCCAGCTTTACCCTAAAAGCCCAAGAAACCGTAAAAGTGATGTTTTACAACCTTTTGGAATTTCCAGAAGGGCAACCCGCTTTTAATCGGGAGTTATTATTGCGGGAGATTATAAACACATATGAGCCGGACATTTTCATGGTTTGCGAATTGCAAAGCCAAGAAGGAGCCGATGAAATCTTGGAAGTTTCCCTTAACGATACCCAAGTGGTGTATACAGCGCCGCCTTTTGAAGCCAATCAATCGGGAGGAGCCAATTTGCAACAATTGGTGTTTTACAGAAACGACAAGTTCGAGTTATTGGAAACGGACATAATCCATACCACGGTTCGGGATATTAACCGGTATGTATTGCAGCTAAACACGGTAAATGGTGATGTAGACCCAGTGGTTTTGGATCTTTATGTATCCCACCTAAAATCGAGCCAAGGGGGACAAAACGAAACCCTTCGTCTGGAAATGGTGACGGCTTTTACCGATACCCTTGGAGACTTGGATCCCAATTCCTTTATCCTATTTGCTGGGGACCTCAACCTGTATACCTCTACAGAACCCGCTTATATAGAATTGCTGGACCCTACCAATCCCATTGTATTCGTAGATCCCATAGATACTCCTGGAGCTTGGAACAACAACGAGAACTTTACAGACATACATACCCAAAGTACACGAACCAGCTCAGGGCCTTTTGGCACAGGCGCTGGTGGTGGTTTGGATGATCGTTTCGATTTTATACTCATGTCCGAAAATATGCTATCCGACCCTAAGCTTCGTTATGTAACAGAAACCTACGAAGCCTACGGGAACAACGGAAACTGCTTTAACATGAGCATAAATGATGAAACCTGCACAGGCGAATTTGGTCCCAGTTTGCGGTCCAATCTCTACAATATGAGTGATCATTTACCTGTAGTAATGGAACTGGAGACCAGTGAGGAAATCGTTATTTTAAATGGTACGGAATTTGAGGCAGAACTACCATTGGAAATAACAAATACGTGGGTTCGAAGCAACCTTCGGCTAAAAATCAGGTCTAATGAAGTAAGAGACCTTCAAATTTACGACATGCTCGGAAAGAAATTGATGCAAATACCCATTGAAAGCCTAGGTGAGCAATCTTTGGATGTTTCCCATTTTCCATCGGGCGTTTACTTCCTAACAACTTCCTACAACAACTTCTATCCCATTAAATTTATTAAAGGTAATTGAAGAAGTTCTACTTTAGCATACTAGCAAGTATGATGTCGTTTGCCCTCATGGCACAACACGACATACATGTCAATGCCCAGTTGGAACCGGAAGGCAATCTATTGGAGATTGAACAGAAAATCATCTACCACAATACTTCCGAAAGTACCCTAAACGAAATATACCTTTTGGATTGGGCCAATAGTTTTTCCAATAAAAACACCCCTTTGGCAAAGCGCTTTGCCGAAAACTTTAAAAGTGGGTTCCATTTCGAGAAAGATGAAGACAGGGGAAAAACCACCATCCAAACAGTAAACGATGCCAGCAACACCCCTTTGCAATGGCAGCGTGGGGATGAAGTAGATATCGTAAAGGTTATCCCACTACAACCCATCACTCCCGGGGAAGCATTTACATTTAAATTGAATTATACAGTTAAACTTCCTGAAGATAAGTTTACCCGCTACGGGGTTACCAAGGAAAACGACTATAGACTGAAGTACTGGTTGATCACCCCAGCAGTTTTCGATGGCGAATGGCAACATTACAGCAATAAGAATACAGACGATTACTTTCAATCGCCATCCAACTTCTCCATTAACTTTAGTTATCCCTCAAACTATTTCCTGTTTACAGACTTAGATACCAAAGGGACTGAAGATTCAGAAAACGGAAGCAAGGTTGTGTTGGAGGGGAAGGATCGCCAGTTCTTTTCCATATATCTTGAGAAGAACCGAAATTTTGAAAGTGTAGTGACCGATCAGTTGGAATTGGTTACCGACCTAAAGGACAAAAAAGTAATGCCTACCGACAAGGCCATCCTAGTGGATCGATTGACCCGCTTTTTGCAAGACCATTTGGGCCCCTACCCTTTCGAAAAGCTGATTATCAGCGAGGCAGACTACAGAAGCAGCCCGGTTTACGGATTGAATCAGTTACCCGATTTCATCAGTCCGTTTCCCAATGGTTTTGAGCTGGATATGGAACTGCTTAAAACCACCACCCGTAAGTATCTTACACAAACCCTGTCGTTAAACCCCAGGGAAGATCATTGGCTTATTGGGGCATTGCAGATCTATTTAATGATCGAATATGTGGATACCTATTATCCGGACATGAAAATACTAGGGAGCCTGAGCAATTTTTGGGTTATCGATTGGCTGCATGCTTCTAAACTTAACTTTAACGACCAGTATCCCTTCCTTTACCTAAACATGGCTCGTAATAACCTACACCAATCCCTGGTAACCCCAAGGGATTCGTTGGTGAAGTTCAACAAACAACTGGGGAGTGACTATTATGCTGGGACTGGGCTTGAGTATTTGGCAGATTATCTGGGAAAACCCGTTATAGATCAAACCATAAAAGATTTCTTTGCTGGGCAAAAGCTTGGGAAAAAAGCCCCTTCTTTTCAGGAGATCCTGAAAAGCAACACCGATCTTCCTGTTGATTGGTTCTTTACAGATTATGTGGGCAAACGAACCACGATCGATTTCAAAATAAAGAACGTAAAGGAAGTAGGCGACTCGTTGGAAGTCTCCATTATCAACAAGCGGGACAACGTCATGCCAGTATCTATTTATGGGCTGAAAAAGGATTCTGTTCTTTTCAAAAAATGGGTAAAGCCCATAGATAGTATGGTAACGGTAAAGGTGCCTAAGGAAGGGGTTCGAAAACTGGCACTGAATTACGAGGGTCAAATACCCGAATTCAACCAGCGGAACAATTACAAAGCTGTAAAAGGATTATTCAACAGACCGCTCCAATTCCGTCTTTTTAAGGATGTGGAAAATCCCAAATACAACCAGGTATTTTTTATGCCTGTTTTTCAGTACAATTTGTACGACGGGTTTAGTTTAGGACCCAAAATGTACAACAAAACCCTGCTTCCAAAAGGGTTGCACTACAAACTGGAACCACAGTATGGTTTTCGGTCCAAAAAGATTATTGGAAAAGGATCTCTGGTCTATACCGACCGTGTAGACAAAGGAAGCTTATACAGCGCACGCTACGGAATTTCAGGCAGCTTCTTTTCTTACAACCGCGGTCTTTTCTACAAACGCCTCTCTCCTTTTATGACGTTTGCCTTTAGGGACAACGATGACCTTAGAAAAAACAAGAAACAATTTATCAACCTGCGGAATGTAAACGTGTTTAGGGATGAAGATCCCAACGATCCAGAGCAGGATCCCAATTACAGTGTTTTCAACCTTCAGTACATTTACACGGACAATAACCTCATCAATTTTTACCGTGGTGTTTTCGATTTCCAGGTTTCCCAAGATTTCAGTAAGATTTCCACCCAATTCGAATACCGGAAGTTGTTTTTAAGCAACCGGCAGCTAAACCTTCGTTTTTATGCAGGTATATTTGTGTATAATAATACTTCGGTCGATAGTGACTTCTTCAGCTTTGCCTTAGATCGACCTACTGATTACCTATTCGACTACAATTACTACGGACGTAGTGAAGACGCAGGGCTCTTTAGCCAGCAATTAATCATTGCTGAAGGTGGTTTTAAGTCACAATTGGAACCAGCCTTTGCCAATCAATTCATCACTACAGTAAATGCCAGTACCAACATCTGGAAATGGATATACGCCTATGGTGATGCTGGTTTGGTAAAAAACAAAGGGGAAAGTGTACAGGCGGTTTTCGATACAGGAATTCGGGCCAATTTGGTGGCAGATTATTTTGAGCTTTATTTCCCCCTCTACTCCAATTTGGGTTGGGAACCGGGGTTACCCAACTACGATCAGCGCATCCGTTTTATCGTTACTCTCGACATAAAAACCCTGTTGGGATTATTTACCCGAGAGTGGTATTAAAACCACACTTTGCTACAGCTATCTTACTGACTATTTTTAAGTTATTGGGGTAACTGAATCTTTCGCAATTCAAAAATTCTTTTATTTTAGCACTCGTTTATCCCCAATCATAAACTTTATTTAACTAACAACTACAACCAAAAACTATGGGATTTTTAAAGAAATTTAAAGACAAGCTGGGTATTGGGGGCGTTAAAGTAGAGCTCAAAGTACCCGGGCAATTAGCCAAAGAAAGTGGTGTCGTAGAAGGCACCGTAGTCCTCACCACCAAAAGCGAACAGGAAATTGTAGACATTACTGTACAGTTTCTGGAAGAATACACTACAGGTCGCGGAGACGACAAGGAAGAAAAGGAATTTGAACTGGGAGAAGTAAAAATTCCCGGTGGTTTCAGTATTTCCCCGGGGGACGTAAAAGAAGTTCCGTTTACGTTGCCCTTTACCTTGGTAAAATCCAACGCAGACGAGCTGAAAGAAAAAGGCGGCGCCTTGGGTACTTTAGGAAAGTTGGGCAAATTTGCCAATAACGAAAAATCCAGTTATTTCGTAGATGCAGAAGCCGACGTAAAAAGTGCTGCTTTGGATCCTTCCGATAAGAAAGAGGTAAAACTAGTCTAACCCAAACCCCATTTTATTTCATGGTACAGCTTTGTAAAAAAATTGCTGAAGCTAAGTGGTTTCAGAATTTTATCACGCTCGTTATTTTGATTGCCGGTATCCTTGTGGGTATTGCAACCTATCCCGAATTTTCAGAAAGACACCATTCCATACTAGAGGCCCTAAACAAGATTGTCCTTTGGATTTTCGTAGCCGAAGTAGTTATAAAAATGGTCGCGGAAGGCAAAAAGCCTTGGCGTTATTTTTACGACGGCTGGAATGTATTCGACTTTGTTATCGTAGCAGCGGCTTTCCTTCCGTTTGGTGGAAGTTCGGTAGCCGTATTGCGTTTGTTGCGTTTGCTCCGTGTACTAAAACTGGTAAAAGCATTGCCCAAACTGCAATTATTGGTAAGCGCATTGCTTAAGAGTATCCCCTCCATGGGATATGTTTCCATCCTGTTGCTATTGCTGTTCTATATCTATGCCGTAGCTGCTGTTTTCTTTTTTGGGGGCAATGACCCTATCCATTTCGAAAACCTTCAAATGTCCATGTTATCGCTCTTTAGGGTGGTCACCCTCGAAGACTGGACAGATGTTATGTACATTAACATGTATGGCTGCGACAATTATGGTTACGATGGCAACGAAGCTTTGTGTACAAATCCTTCAGCGAGCCCCATTGGGGCAGCCGTCTTCTTTGTTTCTTTTGTGCTGTTGGGAACCATGATCATCCTCAACTTATTTATTGGGGTGATTATGAATGGTATGGATGAAGCCCGAGAAGAAGCCATTGAAGACGATCTTGTTGCTCCCGAAGAGGTACAAACCAATTTGAGTGAATTGGAACAGAAGTTAACAGAGATGCAAGCCTTGGTGTTAAAGCTAAAGCAACCCGGTGTTATTGATGAAGAATAAACATACCATCTTAGATAAAAAAACCCGACCACTACGGTCGGGTTTTTTTATGAAAACTGGGCTCAAAATCATTTAAAAGATTGCTCTCAAAAATTGTTCTTTTTATTATCTAATTCGATAATCGGTATTAAATTTTTAATAAAATAGCTGAATTCAGTCATTTATTTAAAGAATTCTTAATTTTTTAACAACAAGCAGCATTGTAAAAGTGGTCTAAATTCGCTACTTTTGCGGAACCAAATTCCCTTTCTATGCAAACAAATCCACACGTAAACAGCGAGATATCTTTTGAAGACTTCAAAACCGAAGTTTTAAACGATTATACCATTGCTGTTACCAGTAGGGAATGTAGTTTGTTGGGACGACGCGAAGTTTTAACCGGGAAAGCCAAATTCGGAATTTTTGGCGACGGTAAGGAAGTCCCACAATTGGCATGGGCCAAGGCATTTAGAAATGGGGACTGGCGAAGCGGTTACTATCGCGACCAAACCTTCATGATGGCTATTGGCAAGCTTACCATCGAGCAGTTCTTCGCTGGATTGTACGCCCATACAGACATTAAAGCAGATCCCATGAGTGCTGGGCGCCAGATGGGAGGTCACTTTGGGACCCACAGTCTTAACGAAGATGGGAGTTGGAAAAACCTTACCCAACAAAAAAACAGTAGTGCAGACATTTCTCCTACCGCTGGGCAGATGCCGCGACTGTTGGGCTTGGCACAAGCCTCTAAAATATTCAGAAATGTCCCCGGACTGCAACACAAAACCCAGTTCTCTATCAATGGAGATGAAGTAGCTTGGGGAACCATAGGAAATGCCAGTACCAGCGAAGGGCTTTTTTGGGAAACCATCAACGCTGCAGGTGTATTACAAGTACCTATGGTAATGAGTGTGTGGGATGATGAATACGGAATCTCCGTGCATGCCAAGCACCAAACCACCAAAGAAAATATTTCTGAAATCCTAATGGGCTTCCAACGAACCGAAGAAGCCGATGGGTACGAGATTATACGTGTAAAAGGATGGGACTATGCCGAATTGGTCGATGCCTACCAAAAAGCAGCCAAAATTGCCCGTGAAGAACACGTTCCCGTGTTGATTCATGTTTTGGAACTTACACAACCCCAAGGACACTCTACCAGTGGTTCCCACGAACGTTACAAAAGCCCTGAGCGCCTGCAATGGGAAAAAGAACACGATTGCAATGTAAAGATGCGTGATTGGATGATTGCCTCCAACATTGCTACCGCCGAAGAGCTGGATCAGTTGGAGAAGGGAATCAAAAAACAAGTAAGGGATGGCAAAAAAGCAGCTTGGTCTGCCTTTTTGGCCCCTCAATTAAAGGAACAACAGGAAGTGATTACCCTGTTATCCAACCTTGCCGAAAACAGTCCGAACAAAGTCTTTATCGAAAAGATTAAAAACGATTTGGCTTCCAACGACGAGCCCATTAGAAGGGATATTCTTTCTTCGGCCCGAAAAGCCCTGCGATATGTCGTTTCTGAAGAAACATCGGAGAAAAGACAACTTCAGGATTGGATCAACAATTACTTCGAAATCATTCAACCCAAATACAGTGCCCACCTCTATTCCGAAGCAGCGGACAAGGCTACCCAAGTTGCCGAGGTAATGCCTACCTATAATGATGCCGACGAAATGGTAGATGGACGTGTTATCCTACGTGACAACTTCGATACTATTTTCAGTAACCATCCAGAAACATTGGTGTTTGGTGAAGATAGTGGTACCATTGGGGATGTAAATCAAGGACTGGAAGGACTTCAGGAAAAACACGGGGAATTGCGTGTAAGCGATACAGGAATCCGTGAAGCTACCATTTTGGGGCAAGGAATAGGAATGGCCTTAAGGGGATTACGCCCTATAGCCGAAATTCAATACCTCGACTACATCCTGTACTGCTTGCAGATCATGAGTGACGACCTCGCTACCGTTCGTTACCGAACCAATGGCATGCAAAAAGCACCGCTTATTGTAAGGACTCGAGGACACCGTTTGGAAGGAATCTGGCATAGTGGTTCACAAATGGGTGGATTGATTCACTTATTGCGTGGAATGTACCTTCTCGTACCTAGGGATATGACCAAAGCAGCTGGTTTCTACAACACCTTATTGCAAAGCGACGAACCTGCTGTTATTGTGGAATGCCTTAACGGATATCGCTTAAAAGAAAAAATGCCGACCAATTTGGGTGAGTTCAGAACCCCAATTGGGGTGGTGGAAACCCTGAAAGAAGGGACGGACATTACCTTGGTTTCCTACGGAAGTACCCTGCGTATCGTAATGGAAGCCG
Source organism: Flavobacteriaceae bacterium (assembly GCA_028281065.1). GTDB lineage: Bacteria > Bacteroidota > Bacteroidia > Flavobacteriales > Flavobacteriaceae > Aureisphaera. Next base: position 17,715 of record JANQKN010000047.1, read on the forward strand.
CTAAAGAATTACAACAAGTAGGAATCGATGCCGAAGTGATCGACGCTCAATCGCTACTTCCTTTCGACCTTAATCACGATGTAGTAAAAAGCATTGCAAAGACTAACCGCCTGTTGGTGATTGATGAAGACGTTCCCGGAGGAGCTTCTGCGTATTTGCTTCAAAAGATCGTGGATGAGCAAAACGCCTATAAACATCTGGATAGTAAACCGCAAGCATTGGCTGCACAACCGCACCGTCCTGCCTATGGTACCGATGGGGATTATTTCAGTAAACCCTCTACCGAGGATGTGTTCGAAAAAGTGTATGCGATCATGAATGAGGTAGATCCGGAATCCTATCCTACTCTTAGATAAGCAGATAGCGTTTTACGGTTTAACGAATTCTTCGTGCTTTTGTCTGATATTCGATAGTATTTTCAACAAAAATTTGGAAAGCCGAATATTTTTATTGAATATTTACATTCATTAAAGAAATAACACAAGTCATGCTACTTTCTGTATTCAATACTAATTTGAATAATAATAACAACGGAAATCCGTAGCAGAAGCTTGTACCCTATTTCAAAACCCGTCAAGTTTCTAGCTTGACGGGTTTTTTTTGTTGGGTTCAATTTAGATTAATCTTATAAAACTGAAATATCATGTGTGGAATTGTATGTGCATTCGAAC
>JANQKN010000048.1 GCA_028281065.1 Flavobacteriaceae bacterium
CGGTGAGCATAATCATTTCAAATAGTTAGTCTTCCCTAAGAATTTGTTTATTTTTGCAGCATGAGCGACATAAAACACAACTGGACCAAAGAGGAAATACTGGAAATCTATAACAAGCCCATGATGGAGCTGCTTTACGATGCGGCTACCGTCCATAGAAAATACCACGATCCCAATACGGTTCAGGTGTCTACCTTGCTCTCCATTAAAACCGGGGGATGTCCCGAAGACTGTGGCTATTGTCCACAGGCAGCCCGTTATCATACCGATATTGAAGGAAACGACCTTATGACGGTTTCCCACGTTAAGGCACAAGCCCTTCGTGCTAAAGCTAGTGGAAGCTCGCGTGTTTGTATGGGAGCTGCATGGCGTAATGTAAAAGACGGGGAAGAGTTCGATCAGGTATTGGAAATGGTGCGTACCATCAACAAACTGGATATGGAGGTGTGTTGTACTTTAGGGATGATTACCGAAAACCAAGCCAAGCGTTTGGCCGAGGCGGGACTATATGCCTATAACCACAATTTGGATACTTCAGAAGACTATTATACTGACGTTATTTCCACCCGTGCCTACCAAGACCGTTTGGATACCATAGGCAATGTGCGTAAAACCAATGTAACGGTTTGTAGTGGTGGAATTATTGGAATGGGTGAAGCAGTAGCAGATCGTGCAGGAATGCTGGTAGCCCTTGCTTCTTTAAGCCCACAACCCGAAAGTGTCCCTATTAACGCCCTGGTTGCTGTAGAAGGAACCCCTATGGAAGAACAAGAGCCTGTTTCCATCTGGGAAATGATCCGAATGGTAGCTACTACCCGAATTGTAATGCCACAAACCCAAGTACGACTTTCTGCAGGGCGTACCGAAATGAGCCGTGAAGGTCAAGCCATGTGCTTCTTTGCTGGTGCTAATTCCATTTTTGCTGGGGATAAACTGTTAACGACTCCAAATCCTGATGTGAATGAGGATATGGAGATGTTCAAACTATTGGGATTGAATCCCCAAAAGCCCTTTGTAAAGAAAGCACAACCCGAAACTGTGGAAGCAGAGGACTCCCAATATCAAGCGTTGGGTGAGAAGCCTAAATGGACACGTCCTGGGCATACTATCGACCGAAATGAAGCCGCACGAAGCAAGGTTTCTTCGAAGTAATACATTCCTTTGATTTTGTTGCTGTTAAAGGCGCTGTACAATTTTTAAGATAACTTTTACGTTCTAGGTACCTGCCAAACATTACCTAATCTTAAAACCTGTACTTATGAAAAAACTGCTCTGGTTGGCAGTGGCTTGTGCGTTTTTGTTTGGCTGCTCCAATGATGACAACTCCAATAATACCAACAACAATTGTTCTAAAGCAGAGAACCTTTCCATTGATCAGGTAAACAGTACCTCGGCCTTTTTTAGCTGGGAAACAGGAGGGGAGTCCGCTTTCGAATTTGAGTATGGCCCCAATGGTTTTGCCTTGGGAACCGGTCAAGTGGTACAAACCTCCCAAACCGAATATCTAATAGAAGGATTGGAGCCTTCTACCAATTACGAAGTATTCCTCCGTTCCAATTGTGGTAGCGACGGGTTTAGCGATTATATATCTGCACTATTTCAAACCTTGGAAACCGTAGATCTTTGTAACACCCCTACCAATTTGGCTTTGGTTACGGTAAGTGACACGACCATAGAACTTACCTGGGATGAAAACAATGAAACGGCTTGGCAGGTAGAGTTTGGCCCCATTGGGTATATCCCTGGAAGTGGTGCAGCACATGCTACTACTGTGCCCAATTATGAAATTACGGGGCTTGCACCTGGAACTACTTATGAAATCTATACACGTGCCGATTGTGGTACGGACGGATTTAGCGAATACAGCCAGCAACTGGTTGTAACAACAGATGGTAATTAATTGCTATTGATTTTTGCCATGTGCCAAGGCGCAGTATGATCGGTATGGGTCTGCTGCGCTTTTTTTGTTGAAGTACTTTAACAGAGCGTTTTCCCAAAGTTTTGTAATTTGCCCTACTTTTTACTCGCAAAGCGAGGGTTTAATGCTTCCGAGGTTTGTCTCGAAATTAAACTTAGTTTTCAACGAATGTCTCCTGGGCTTGCCCCGAGATAGTTTTATATGAAGTTACAAGAAATAGATAGGGTTTCTTCCATTACCAAGGAAGACTTCGTAAAAAAATACTTTAAGCCTCAAAGACCTGTTATCATTGAAAATTTTGTCAATGATTGGCCTGCCATCAAAAAATGGAATCTGGATTATATGGCAGAAGTTGCTGGGGATAAGACGGTTCCATTGTACGACGACAGGCCCGTGCGACATGATGAAGGCTTTAATCAGGCACATGCCGAAATGAAGATGAGTGAGTATGTGGAGTTGCTTAAAAAGGAACCTACCCGCTACCGTATCTTTTTATGGAATATTTTGAAGGAAGTCCCTGTACTGCAAAAAGACTTTTCCTACCCCGATTTTGGTTTAAAACTGATGAAGGGGCTCCCCATGTTGTTTTTTGGCGGAGAGGATAGCTATACATTCATGCACTACGATATCGACTTGGCCAATATTTTCCATTTTCATTTCCATGGAAAAAAGCAAGTTATTCTTTTCGATCAAAAGCAAAACGATTACCTCTATAAAATACCCCATTCGTTAATTGTAAGGGAAGACATCGATTTTTCGAACCCTGATTACGAAAAATGGCCCGCCTTGAAAAAGGCACAGGGTTTTGTAGGGCATTTGGAACATGGACACGTACTGTACATGCCTGAAGGTTATTGGCACTATATGCGGTATCTAACCCCCGGTTTTTCCATGAGTTTGCGGGCTATTGCCAGAAACCCTAAAAATTTGGGGAAAGCGATCTATAATATTTTCTGGATGCGTCATTTCGATAACCTTATGAGGAGGTGGAAAGGACAGTCGTGGATCGATTCTAAAAACGAAAGGGCCATTACAAGCACCCATAGAAGATTGGGACTTTAGCAGCTAATTTTATCGAAATAAAAAATGGGCAAGAAAATAGATCCTATTTCCTTGCCCAACTAACTAAGTTGGTTTGTTATTTCATTGCAATTTTCGAAACTACCCAATGAAAGGACTTCACTAAAGCAGTTTCAAGCCAAATCTATTGTGGTAAAAACCAAAATGGATTTAAAGGTAATTAATAATCAGTATGTTAAGTGGGGGTATCTCCCCAAATTATATGAGGGTTTAACCGTAATAATCTAAATTTCCTGAGCGCTTATTGCGATAAATCGTTGGCTTTTTCCCACACCCAAGTGGGTTCCCAACCACGGTACAAGAGGTAATCCACCAGCTTTTTCTTTCGTTTCAATAGGGGTTCGTTTTCCAATTGCAGCCATCTTTTTTGTGATAAGGCTTCGAAGGTTTCACGGTATTCGGTATCTGTAATTTCTTTCAGTGCCAATTTAATATTGTATTGGGAAATGTCCCGTAGTTTCAATTCGCGGACAATTCGGTTTCTACCCCATTTCTTAGTACGGAATTTTCCACGGGCAAAACTGGTTGCAAATCGGGTTTCGTTCAAATATCCGTGGGTAATAAGTTCGTGTACAATGAGGTCTATAGCATCTGGAATCATTCGCATTTCGCGGAGTTTGGAAATAACCTCTTTATGACACCGCTCTTGGTAGGCACAATAGCGCTCCAGTCTCTTTTTGGCTTCGGTTACTGTGTATGTTTTGTGGGTTTTCAAACGGACCTTAAAATACATTTTTTGAAACAAAAAACCCCTATAACTATTGCTATAGGGGTTATAATTATTTAACCTCGTTACCGTCTTTATCGTGAAAGTGGTATTCGAGATACGTGTAAGCGTCTCTAGGTTGAATTTTGACACATTTTTTGTGCTCCATGAACCATTTGGTTCGCACAGATGGAAAACCTTTCGTTAAAAAGGCTGCTATAAAAGGGTGTGTGTTAAGGGTTACCTTTTTATAGTCTTTATTGAAGATTCGTTTTAACTCTTCTTCAATCTTTTGCACCAATACGATCGGGGCTTCTATTTCACCGCTTTCTCCATTGTTGGGGTTTTCTTCGCGGGTTTTAATATTAACCTCGGGTCGTACCCTTTGGCGCGTAATTTGAACCAAGCCAAATTTACTTGGGGGAAGAATTTTGTGCTTCGCTTTGTCGTCTTTCATTTCGTCCCGAAGGTGATTGTAGAGGGCTTTCCTATTTTCGGGTTTGCCCATATCGATAAAATCGACAACAATAATACCACCCATATCCCTAAGTCTTAGTTGCCTGGCCACTTCGCTGGCAGCAATGAGGTTTACTTCAAGGGCGGTCTCTTCTTGAGTTTTGGACTTATTGCTTCGGTTACCACTGTTCACATCTATTACGTGAAGTGCTTCTGTATGTTCTATAACCAAATAAGCTCCTTTTGCTCCGGAAACGGTTTTACCAAAGGAAGTTTTAATTTGCCTTTCGATTCCAAATTTCTCAAAAATTGGAACTTTGGAATCGTAGTGCTTAACAATATTCTCTTTTTTGGGTGCAATCTCTTGCACATAATCTTTTATTTGAAGGTAAAGGTTTTCGTCGTCTATATGAATAGCAGAAAACGAATCGTTAAAAACATCCCTAATAATGGATGCCCCTCTGTTTAACTCACCTAGCACCTTTGATGGGTGGTGCGCTCCCCGTAGCTTTTTGCTCATCGCGTTCCAGCGATCGACGAGATTTTGTAAATCCCTATCCAGTTCTGCTACTTTTTTGCCCTCGGCAACAGTGCGTATAATAACTCCAAATCCTTTGGGCTTAATGCTGTTTATTAAGCGTTTAAGCCTGTCTTTCTCTTCACGCGATTCTATTTTCTGTGAAATGGATACACGATCGGAAAAAGGGACCAAAACAATATAGCGCCCTGCTATGGAAAGCTCGGAGCTAATTCTGGGACCTTTTGTGGAAATGGGTTCTTTAACGATCTGTACAAGAATGGACTGATTGTTTTTAAGGGCACTGTTAATGCCTCCGTTTTTATCAATCTCCTTCTCGAATGGGAAATTTTTTAAAGAGAAATCTCTTAGTTTACCTGTGCTTACACGTTTAACGAACTTTAGCAAGGAAAGAACTTTGGGACCCAGATCGTGGTAATGCAAAAAAGCATCTTTTTCGTAGCCTACATTAACAAATGCAGCGTTGAGACCAGGAACTGTTTTCCTAATTTTGGCAAGGTATACATCTCCTACGGAGAATTTATTGCCTTCTTCTTCCTTGTGAAGCTCGACTAGTTTTCCATCTTTTAAAAGGGCAAAATCAACTTGTTGTGAACTGGATCTAATGAATAATTCGTAGCTCACTTTGCATGATTTTTATCCCGTACCCTATATTATTTAAAGGGTTTCGGAATGGATTAAACAAATATTTTATCACAGGATTTTGTAGTCCGCAATAAACGGACACTGAGTAAAACCTGTAGAAATCATGATTTTTCACGATTTCGTTGTCAAAGAACGATGTATAGATATTCTAAAAGAAAAAAGTAGTTAAAAACTACTTCTTCTTGTGGCGGTTAGCGCGACGTCTTTTCTTGCGCTTATGCGTTGCAACCTTATGTCTTTTTCGTTTTTTACCGCTTGGCATATTGTTTTTTTTATAGAAGTCCCACAAAAGATGTGGGACCCGGTTGTTATTACTTTACTTCGACGTTCGTCTTAACTCCTTCTACAAATACTTTGGCTGGCTTAAATGCGGGGATATTGTGTGCAGGAATCTTAATTGTCGTGTTCTTCGAGATGTTTCTTCCGGTTTTTTCTGCTCTCTTCTTGATGATGAAGCTTCCAAAACCACGTAGATATACGTTGTCTCCACTTTCAAGGGAATTTTTTACTTCGCTCATAAAGGATTCAACTGTAGCTTGAACGTCTCCTTTTTCCATTCCTAATTTTTCCGAGATCCTTGCTACGATATCTGCTTTTGTCATTCTGTTAAGTTTAAATTAATAATAAGTGCAATCAAATTGGGTCGTTTTTCGAGACGGCAAATATAAACATTTTAGTTTCAAAAAATCAAATCGTAATTCATTAAATTATAAATAGATAACCATTACTTTTACGAGATGTCAAAAAATACGGCTTTTTTTTCTAAAAATCTCATTTCGTGGTATTTACAAAACAAGAGGGATTTGCCATGGAGGGGAATCAAGGATCCTTACCGTATTTGGCTTTCAGAAATTATGCTTCAGCAGACCCGTGTTGCCCAAGGATTGCCGTATTACCTTACGTTTACCGAAACCTTTCCCTCAGTTTACGAATTGGCTGCTGCTCCAGAGGAAACCGTGCTCAAATTATGGCAAGGTTTGGGGTACTATTCCAGGGCAAGGAACTTACACGCTACTGCAAAGACCATTGTTGAAAAATACGACGGGGTTTTTCCAACAACTTATAAAGAGCTTTTGGCCCTAAAAGGGGTGGGTGATTATACGGCAAGTGCCATTGCTTCTATTTGTTTTGATCTACCCACAGCTGTGGTAGATGGTAATGTGTACAGAGTGTTGTCACGTGTGTTTGGCATAGATACGCCCATAAACAGTTCGTCTGGCATTAAAGAGTTCAAGGAGTTGGCTCAATTGCTTATCGATGAAGAACAGCCGGGGGTTTTTAACCAGGCCATTATGGAATTTGGAGCTCGGTATTGTATGCCGCAAAACCCACAGTGCGAGAGCTGTATTTTTAGCTCTCATTGCCAAGCTTGGGCTAAAAGAAAAGTAGGGGAGCTTCCCGTTAAGCTTTCCAAAGCCAAAATAAAAATACATCACTACAATTATATAGTACCTATAAAAGATAGGGTGACCTATTTGGAACAGAGAACTGCCAAGGGAATATGGCAGCAGTTGTATCAATTTCCTTTGGTAGAGAGTTCGGATGGGGTGGATCTAAATGGGTTGAAAACCTTACCGGGATACAAGGCGCTTTCCAAAAAATTCAAAATAAGCAATGTGTCCCAGTACAATTCTGAAATAATTGTCCACAAACTTTCCCACAAACACCTCCATACCCGATTTTGGATCGCAGATGCCAATGAAGTGGAAAATGGAGTTGAATTTTCCAGTGTAGGAAAATATCCAGTTCCTGTATTGATCGAAAATTTCATGGCTGGTTTTGAACCGTTCAACGGATAAAAAGTGTATATTTAATTTTACAAAACGTACCTTTGCTGAATAGGGTTTTTAGAATAAAAATATGAGTGGAACATTGAACAAAGTAATGCTTATAGGGCATACAGGCGATGAAGTGAAAATGACTTATTTTGAAGGTGGTGGCTGTATAGGCCGTTTTCCATTAGCAACCAACGAAACCTATACCAACCGAACTACGGGGGAACGGGTTTCCAATACCGAATGGCATAACATTGTAGTGCGTAACAAAGGTGCCGAAATCTGTGAAAAATATTTGAAAAAAGGGGACAAGGTATACATAGAAGGAAGGATTAAAACACGCAAGTGGCAGGATGAACAGGGGATGGACCGTTACAGTACCGAAGTTCAATGTACCGATTTTACCTTTTTAACACCAAAGAACGAGAGCAACATGATGGGGAATCCCAATCCCGTTCAAGGGTCGGCGCAACCCGCTTCAACTCCATCTTCAACACCACAACCCAATCCCGTACAGGAACCTATTGGGGAGGAAGACGATGATCTGCCGTTCTAATGTTTAATTAAATCCTACAATTTGGATCCAGAACCTCCCAGTCTACTTTTCATTTCATTACTGAGCTTACCTCAGATTACGGGGAATGTCGCTTTGTTTATACTTTTTATATGCTCTGCCCTTATATCGGGTGCCGAGGTGGCCTTTTTCTCGTTGGCCCCGACCGATCTAATGCCCAAAGAAGGGAAGCCCTCCCGCAGATTGCTTTTGGTGGAAAAATTACTGTCCAGGCCCAAGAAACTTTTGGCAACCATTTTAGTAGCCAATAACCTCATTAATATCGCTATTGTGCTTCTTTTCGCTACATTATGGGATCCCTTTTTCGATAGTGTTGAAAACGAGACCCTTCGCTTTGTACTGAAAGTGATCGTGGTTACATTTTTAATCCTTTTGTTTGGTGAGATCCTTCCTAAAATCTATGCAAGCCGAAACAAGATTTCCTTTTCCTCCTTTATGGCATATCCCATCAATGTTTTAAGCACGTTGTTTAGTCCTTTGAGTCATCCTATGCAATCCATTACACTTTTTATGGAAAACAAATTGGGAAAACAAAAATCGAACATTAGCGTGGATCAACTCTCCCAGGCTTTAGAGCTTACCTCGGAAGAAGATACTACACAGGAAGAACAGAAAATACTTCAGGGGATTGTAACCTTTGGAAATACCGATACCAAAAACGTGATGCGACCAAGGATGGATATTTTTGCTTTGAGTGAAGAATCTCCGTATTCCGAAATCATGCCCGAGATTATCGCAAAAGGGTATTCAAGAATTCCGGTTTATAAAGAAAGTATAGACCATATTACAGGCGTGCTTTATGTGAAGGATTTGCTGCCACACTTGGACCGAAAACAATTCGATTGGGTTTCCTTAAAACGGGAAGCTTACTTTGTACCCGAAAACAAAAAACTGGATGATCTCTTAAACGAGTTCAAAGACCGTAAGATGCATTTGGCCATAGTGGTGGATGAATATGGAGGCACCAGCGGGTTGATTTCCTTAGAGGATATTATCGAGGAAATCGTAGGAGAAATAAGCGATGAGTTCGATGAGGACGATCTGGAGTTTTCCAAGCTGGATGACACTACGTATGTTTTTGAAGGGAAAACACCTATCAAGGATTTTTACAGGGCTATAAAGTTGGAAAACACCGAGTCTTTCGAATCTGTAAAAGGCGAAGCAGAGACCCTGGCTGGGTTCCTACTCGAAATCTCCAAAGGGTTTCCAAAAAAGAAGGAAGTAATAACTTTCAACAATTATTCGTTTACGGTAGAAGCCTTTGAGAACAAAAGAATAAAACGAATTAAACTTTCCATAAACCCAGGAAGCTAAAGAAATATTACATGGTTAAATTCCGAGTCCTATATGGAGTGTTGTTGCTTTTTTCGGTTTGCGTCCTTTTTTCGGCCTGCGGAGATGAAGTAGTGGTAAAACCTGCCGCCAAATTGCGGTTGGATTACGAGTTGCCTGTCTACGATAGTGTCCGTTTACCTTGCCCTTACAGTTTCAAGAAAAATACACTCTCCAAAACGGTACAAAAGAAGGGTTGTGGGGTCAATTTGGAATATCCACACATGAAGGCAACCATCTATTTAACTTACCAGTCCATAGAAGATGGTAATTTAAAAAGTCTATTGCAGGATGCTCAAAAGCTAACCTACGACCACACGGTAAAGGCCAACGAGATTTTCGAACAACCTAGGGTAGATTCCATCAATAATGTATATGGAATGTTCTATATGATCAATGGAGATGCAGCTACCCAATCCCAGTTTTATGTAACCGATAGTCTCAATCATTTTGTCTCTGGATCCCTCTATTTTGAGTCCAAGCCCAATTTCGATTCCATCTATCCTGCTGCAGTGTATTTGCGGGATGATATCCGAAGGATAATGGAGACCATAAACTGGAAGGAATAAATAAGCAACCCTTGCCCAATTTCCGTATCTAAACAAGGTGATTTGACCCTGTTAAAATTTTATGGGCAATGATCCGTAAATACATTTTATTCCTGACCTTTGTTTCTTGATTTTTCAGTATGAGTAACAACGCCCAAAAGTGGTTCTATCTTTTTATTCTTTCCCTAATTTGGGGGAGCTCTTTTATACTCATAAAAAAAGGGCTGGTAGGGCTTACCGACTATCAATTGGGATCGTTGCGTATTGTACTCACGTCCCTTTTCCTTTTTTCGGTGGGGTTTAAAAGCTTAAAACAGATTGGAAAAAGGGATTGGATATGGGTGGCGATAACAGGATTTTTGGGGACTTTTTTCCCTGCATTTTTATTTGCAATTGCTCAAAACCATATCGATAGTGGTGTTACTTCCATTCTTAACTCTACAGTTCCTATAAATACATTGATCGTAGGGGCACTTTTATTCGGTATTGGAGCTACCCGTAGGCAGGTTTGGGGAGTATTCATAGGGCTGTTGGGTACGGTTTTGCTTATCCTTGCTGGTATATGGATGCACCAGGCAGAAGCGCTGGAAGGAGCTGGAAGCGGTCAGAACCCATGGTATGGAGGACTTATCATTATTGCTACTATTGGGTATGCTTTCAATGTAAACATTATTAAGAAACACTTAAGCAATGTAAGTGCGCTTGCCATTACCACGGGGAATTTTTTATGTATCGTGGTGCCTGCTTTTGTCATTCTTTACGCTACGGGCTTTTTCGATGTGATCCTTCAGGATCGCGAAATGCAGATAGCTTTTGGCTACGTAGCGATACTGTCCCTTTTTGGAACAGCACTGGCCAAAGTGTTGTTCAATAAACTGGTTCATATCGCCAGTCCCGTATTTGCTTCGTCAGTAACCTATACCATGCCCATAGTTGCAGTTATGTGGGGGGTTATAGATGGGGAACGATTTGGTTGGCTGCAAATAATAGCCGCTGCCATTATTTTGTTCGGGGTTTATTTGTCGAACAAAAGAGCGAATTAATCTTCTCTTTTTCAAGGGTTTCTGAAAAATTTTCCCGAAATTTATGGAAACCAAACCGATTATGTCATGGGAAAATATTTTATGAAATACGGTATAGGGATTGCTTTGGCACTCATTGGTTATTTTCTACTTACCAATATCGTGGGGTTGCATAAATACCCCATATTAAGTGCTTTGAACGGTGTAATTATTGGTGCGGGTATCTTCTTTGCCCTTAAAAGCTACAAAGCCAATAGTGCTGTTTTTAAATACCAAGACGGTTTTACGTTGGGTCTTTTTACTGGGGGATTGGCATCCATCCTTTTTGGAGCGTTTATGGCCTGTTATATTTTTTGGGTAGACACCCAGTTTGCAGAGGCTATCCTGGACTCTTGGAACCTCAATTTCAATAAAGGCTCGCTTATCCTTATTATTTCGCTCATCATTATGGGTTTTTCCACAACCTTTGTCCTTACGTTGGCTTTTATGCAGCTCTTGAAGGAATCCTGGAACCCAAAACATTGATAAGCACTGTTTTTAAGGGTAAAACCTTTTGTCAATTTCAATTTTACAACTATATTTGCACCCGCTTTTACTGTAGGGTAAAGGCTATTAATTAAAAAAACCATAATAAACGTTTACGCTATGTATGCAATTGTAGAGATAGCAGGGCAGCAATTTAAAGTTGCGAAAGACCAGAAAGTCTTTGTAAACCGTTTGGCCGTGGAAGAAGGTAAAAAAGTCGCTTTCGACAATGTACTTCTTATCGGTGACGGAGACAAAGTTACTGTTGGCGCCCCGGCTATAGACGGAGCTCAAGTAGGAGCGAAAGTCGTGAAGCACCTTAAGGGTGACAAAGTAATAGTTTTCAAAAAGAAAAGAAGAAAAGGGTACCGTGTAAAGAACGGTCACAGACAAGCTCTTTCTCAAATCGTAATTGAAAGCATTGTGGCTTCTGGAGCTAAGAAAGCAGCTCCTTCCAAAAAAGCTGCTGCCCCTAAGGCAGAGCCTAAAAAAGAAGCAAAAGCAACTGCTGCTCCAGCAAAAGAGGCTGCTAAAGAGGCAACTCAGGATTTAGCTAGCATGACAGTAGCTCAATTAAAAGAAATGGCAAAAGCGAAAGGCATCTCTGGTATTTCTTCCATGAAGAAAGCCGATTTAATCGAAGCCTTAAGCAAGTAATAACAATATAAAACCGAAAAGAAATGGCTCACAAAAAAGGAGTTGGTAGTTCCAAGAACGGTCGCGAATCAGAATCGAAACGCCTAGGGGTTAAGATTTTTGGTGGTCAGGCCGCTATAGCTGGAAATATCATCGTAAGACAAAGAGGGTATACACATCACCCAGGTGAAAATGTATACGGTGGAAAAGACCATACCCTTCACGCCAAAGTGGACGGTATTGTAAAGTTCACCAAGAAAAAGAACAACAAATCCTATGTTTCTATTGTTCCTCACGGAGAGGCATAAAGCATAGAAGAGATAACGATAAGAACCCTCAACCTTTGGTTGGGGGTTTTTTATTTCCACTCCCTTTTACAACCGCAAATCACCAAAATATTGATTATACTTGTAGGTAAATTATTGAACCTCACATGAGAACAGTTACTGTTTTTGGATTTTTACTATTGTTTTTTGCCCAAGGGTTATGGGCCCAAGAAGACGAGTATGTTTTTGAAGGAGTCATTAAACTGAGTGGGATATCACTGTATACCTACAGCATTCATTTTTACGAAGAGGATGGAGCCCTTGAGGGCTATTCCATTACCGATCAAGATGGAGCCTATGAAACCAAATCTTTGGTATCAGGTTCTATAGATTACGAAACCCAAACCGTTACATTTTACGAAAGTGAAATCCTTACTGTTAAGTCCCCAAAGTCATTAGATGGCTTCTGTTACATACATTTTAACGGAACCTTGAAAGATGGACAGGAGCAACAGGAAATTTGGGGAAAATTTAATAGCAAGTATAAAACCGGGGATCTATGTATAAACGGTGTCATTTCAATGACAAATAAAGGGCCTGTTCTTAAAAAGAAGGAACGCATCAAAGTGGCATTGGCTGGAGGAATAAAGCAAGAAGGCAGGATTGAACAAGAAACTAGAATTGAACAAGAAAGTAGGATTAAACGAGAGAACAGAATTAAAATCAAGGAAAAGAGCAAAAGCTTAGTGAGTAAGGCCAATAACGTAAGTATAAATACGGTGGCTACCAATGAAGTGCTTCATGTATTTACCAAGGATGACGAACTTTCTATGTTAATATACGATGAAGAAGTTTCCGATAACGATAGGATCGATCTTACTATTAACGACGTTCCTATTTTGGTAGACTATGGGGTAACCAAGCGCTCTAGAAAGGTTACCATACCCATGGACAGGGATCGGGTAGAGGTGAAGGTAACAGCTTTAACCACTGGAATCATAGGAAAAAATACCATCCGTTTCGATATTACCGACAGTAACAATCTTACCCGTACCCTCACCAACCTTGAAGTAGGGGAAACGGCCACAATGGTTTTTTTGAAACAATAATCTTATCTGAAATACCCCCTAAGTTTCTATAATGTCAGTTATAGAATAATTTTCTGTGCAAAAATAGATTTTAAAGGTTGAGTGTAAGCTGACAAAAGTCATTTTATTGCTCAAATCCATTGGTTAGTTTTGATGTATTCATTAACTTTAAAGTGATAACTCATTGAAAGAAAACCATTTACCAATCAAAATCATGACAAAGTACTCCAAGCTTATTTTGGTAGTTACTGTTGTTTTGTTGAGTTCGCAAGTATATGCTCAATTAAGGGTCGATGCAGAAGTACGTCCTCGATTTGAATATCGACACGGCTTTGCAGATTTGTTTCCGGATGATGCCGAGCCTGCGGCTTTTGTGTCACAGAGAACACGCCTAAAAGCGGGTTACTCTTTGGATCGACTTAAATTTTACCTCAACATTCAAGATGTGCGAGTATGGGGTGATGTTCCTCAACTAAATCGATCCGATAGAAATGGACTTTCCGTTCATGAAGCCTGGGCCGATATTAAATTGGATTCCACGTTTTCCTTAAAATTAGGACGGCAGGAAATAATTTATGATGATAGTCGGATTTTCGGAAATGTAGAGTGGGCCCAGCAGGCAAGAAGTCATGATGTGGCTATGTTGAAGTTTAAGAAAGGATCAACCCAATTCGATTTGGGGGCTGCATTCAACCAAGATGGAGAGGCTATTACGGGCAATGTATTAACTACCAATACATATAAAAGTTTTCAGTATCTCTGGCTCCATAACGATTGGCAGGACTTTTCTGGAAGCTTTCTTTTCTTGAACAACGGTAGGCAATACGTAAATCCAGAGAATGAAGATGATACCGATACGAGATACAGTCAAACCGTAGGAACCCATTTAAAGCTCAAAAAAGGGAAGTGGAATTTGGCTTCCAACTTGTTTTATCAGTTTGGGAACGATGTCATGGACAATGACCTAAGTGCTTATTTGCTTGGGCTGGATGTTAAATATGCCATCAACTCAAAAATTAAAATTGGAGCTGGAGGAGAGTTGCAAAGTGGGAATGACAATGGAGCTCCTTCCAATGGTGATAACAATGCCTTTACCCCTTTTTATGGTACCAACCACAAGTTCAATGGACTCATGGATTATTTCTATGTAGGGAATCATATCAATAATGTTGGGCTGTTGGATCTGTACATTAATGCAGGGTTTACCTTTAATGCTAAGTCTAATATAAATGTAGCTGTTCACAATTTTTCGGCACCTTCGGATTTAGTAGGAAGCGATGAGACACAACTGGGCAATGAAGTGGACATAGTATATAGTTACAAGCTGCAAAAGAACATTGCTATTAAAGCCGGGTACTCTCATTTGTTTGCTTCTGAAGGAATGGAAGTCCTTAAGAATAACTTCGATGGAAACACAAACAATTGGGGTTGGGTCATGGTAGTTGTGAACCCCACATTATTTGAAAGTAAGAAAGATTAATTACACAAAATAAAGATAAGATATGCCTGTAAAAAGCTATTTAGCACACCCTCATAACGGGAGAAAACAGGAACTCATAGAGTCACTATCGTCATTAGAAGAATGCGAAGTGATCCCTGCGGAGAATCAGGATTTGTTAATCCTTGTTACAGATACCGAGGATAACTTTCAGGAAAAACAACTTAAGGGAAAACTGGATGCTATAGAAAGTCTAAAACTGCTTACTATGGTTTCAGGGTTTACCACTCAAAAAAACGATAAATAACTATGTATACTTCTTTAACCAATAGACGGGCTTTCATCAAGAAAATGGCAGTTTTATCGGCTATGACTGCTGCTGCGACTATGTTTCCAGGGATATTGTTTGCGTCAGATCAGGAGAAGAATTTGCCTAAAGGAGGAAACCTCAATTGGAAAAAAGCACCCTGTCGTTTTTGTGGTGTAGGTTGTGGTGTCATGATAGGGGTCGAAGATGGGAAGGCTGTAGCTGTAAAAGGAGATGTGAACTCTCCCGTAAACAAAGGGTTGTGCTGTGTAAAAGGATATCACTCTGTTATTGCCATGTATGGAAAAGACCGTCTTACCAAACCACTGGTTAAGAAAAATGGACGTTATGTAGAAACATCCATGAAGGAAGCTTTAGACCTTGTGGCAAGTAAGATGAAGGAGACCATAGATAACCACGGAAAAGACGCAGTTTCCATTTATGGCTCTGGACAATGGACAATCCCTGATGGATATGCAGCCTCTAAGCTTTTTAAAGGGTGTATAGGGACCAACAATGTAGAAGCAAATGCACGTTTGTGTATGGCGAGTGCTGTTACAGGGTTCCTAACCTCATTCGGTCTGGATGAACCCATGGGTTGTTATGAAGACATTGATCATGCCGATGTGTTCTTCCTTTGGGGAAATAACATGGCCGAAATGCACCCGGTACTATTCTCCCGTTTATTGGATCAACGACTAAAAAGAGACGCCAAGATTATCGATTTTGCAACGCGTACCACAAGAACCAGTGCTGCTGCAGATAAATCCATCCTCTTTAAACCCCAAACAGATTTGGCCGTGGCAAATGCTATATGTTATGAAATTGTTGAGAACGGATGGGTAAACGAATCCTTTGTAGAAAAGCACTGTAATTTCAATAAAGGAATTACCAATATGGGCTATGGTCTTGAGGACAATTATTCCTTTAAAGATAAACCCGAGAAGATAGATTTTGCTGCCTACAAAGAATTCCTGAAAGACTATACGCCCGAAAAAGTAGAAAAGATCTCAGGTGTTTCGGCCAAGGATATTAAATACATGGCTGCTTACTATGGAGATCCCAACAAGAAGGTCATGTCTCTTTGGTGTATGGGGATGAATCAGCATACCCGCGGTACTTGGATTAATAACTTGGTGTATAATATCCATTTACTAACAGGTAAGATTTCCACGCCAGGGAACAGTCCATTCTCATTAACTGGACAGCCCAGTGCGTGTGGAACTGTTAGGGAAGTGGGAACTCTTACCCATAAACTTCCTCATGGAGTAGTAACCAATGAAGAGCACAGAAAGTTTGCTGCTAAGATTTGGGATGTTCCAGTGGAAAATATACCTGCCAAGCCAACCTATCATACTGTTGAGATGTTCCGTGCCTTAGATCGGGGAGATATTCGCTTTATGTGGATACAGGTAACCAACCCTATGGTCACCATGCCTAAGTTGAAACGATATCGGGATGGAGCGAAAAAAGAAGGTAGGTTTATTGTGGTGTCTGATATTTATCCAACCCCCACTACAGATATAGCCGATGTTATCCTTCCCTCTGCCATGTGGGTAGAACGAGAGGGAATGTATGGTAATTCTGAACGTCGTACCCAGTATTTCGAGCAAATGGTTAATCCTCCTGGAGAGGCCATGAGTGATACGTGGCAGCTTATTGAAGTTGCCAAACGAATGGGATACGAAAAACAGTTTTACTATTCCGAAGAAAATCATATCGAAGAGATTTATACTGAATATCGAAAACATCATGACAATAAAAAGCACAATATGGCTCCGTTGGAAGTACTTAAGGAAAACCCGGGAATGCAATGGCCTTATGTAGATGGAAAACCAACCAAGTGGCGGTTTAATTCCAAGTACGACCCAGCTTGTAGTAATGGGGAGGAATTTCACTTTTATGGAAAACCCGATGGAAAGGCCATTATATGGCAACGTCCCTACGAACCTGCTGCGGAAGAACCTGATAGCGAATACCCATTCTGGCTTAACACCGGAAGGGTGTTGGAACACTGGCACACAGGATCTATGACCCGAAGAATCCCAGTACTGCATCAAGCGATGCCTCATGCCTATGTGGAACTCAATCCAGGGGATGCCAAACAGATGCAAATAAAAACGGGGGACATGGTAAAGCTTACCACAAGACGAGGGGAGATTACGCTACCTGCGTCGGTAAACGAAAGAGGAGTGCCTACACCCAAGCAGGTCTTTGTTCCTTTCTTTGATGAGAATATGCTTATTAATGATATCACTTTGGATTCATTCTGTCCCATATCCAAAGAACCCGATTACAAAAAATGTGCAGTTAAAGTAGAAAAGGCGTAAATCATGAAAAGGCTGGTCATTATATCGTTATTTACTTTGCTTTTTGCTGGAGTCATTGCTATCTGGAACTACAGTTATTATGAAGGGTTGGAAGAAGCTTATATTCCTATCGATAATGACACCGAAACTCCTTTCATTCCTTCTGAATCAGGTGTCTTTCAGCGTTCGGAGTATGCGATGGACTATGCCAATATGCCTATTGATGAAAATCACCAACGTTCTATGGCATCCTATTACAACAATCGTGCATATTATGGTGCTCCTCCTAGTATTCCACATCCTGTAAGCAACGAGATAAGTATGGGGGAAAATACGTGCCTTAAATGCCATCAAAATGGAGGGTTTGTTGAGAAATTTAATGCCTATACACCTATTACCCCGCATCCCGAAATGGTGAATTGCAGGCAATGCCATGTAGCACAAAACACGACAGCGGTATTTAAAGAAACTAGGTTTGTAAAAAATGATGCACCTCAAATAGGTGCGAATAGTGCTTTGGAAGGAGGCCCACCTGTAATCCCGCACTCAATTCATTTGCGGGAAAGTTGCTTGTCTTGTCATGCTGGCCCCGCTGCCCCTAAAGAAATAAGGGTAACCCATCCCGAACGGATCAATTGCCGACAATGCCACGCATTGAACAATAAAAAAACTGAGGACATTGGCATCTTCAATAGAAACAAAGATGATGATGAGTAAACAATATATCAGAATAGTATTAGGAGGGGTTTTTCTGCTTTCCCTATTGTGTTTTTCCAGTTGTAAACACGGAGAGGGAGAATACCACAATATCATCGATAAGATCGAAGCCGAGAGTGTAGACTATCATGGGGTTTCGGTTTCTTCAGAAGACTTTCTTAAAGATTTGAATACTGTTGAGGTTGTTGAAGGAGAGCATACATTTCTGATTCCAGAGCGCATAGGAGAAATCCGTTCTTTTGCTTGTACGGAGTGTCATACCAAACCATTAAGCGATATGTCGTCCGAGGAACAAAAGAAGGCACATTGGGACATTAATTTGGTGCATGCGGCTTCAGGCACTATGAATTGCGCTACATGTCACAATGGAAACGATATGGACAACTTGAAAAGCCTTACGGGGCTTTCTGTAAATTTCAATTTAAGTCATCAATTATGCAGTCAGTGCCATGCCCCTCAATTTGAAGATTGGAAGGGCGGAGCACACGGCAAGAGTGTTTCGGGTTGGGCTCCACCAAGGGTGTCCATGACTTGTGTAAATTGTCACAACCCGCACAAACCAGGGTTCGATGCGAGGTGGCCGGCACGGTTTAACCTTCAAAAAGAAAAAGAAAGGGAGTAATTAATCAAAGATTCAATAGGTATGGAAAACACAGAAAAAAAATGGTTTTCATTAAACCTTGGAAACAAGAAAAAACAAGCTGAAAGTTCTTGCGGATGTGGTAAATCTGGTGGTTGTAACTCTCAGGATAAAACAACACCCCAAGAGGAGGAAAAAGACGGTTTTCAGCAGGTGTTCGAAGTTTCTATGGATCGTCGTACCGCTTTCAAAAAGTTGGCAGCCAGTCTTATGATAGGTGCCGGGGCGGTAACTACTTCCTGTAGTCTCATTACAGGCGATGATGAGAAGGAAAAGGCACAAATAGATTGGGAAGAGCAGTTTAAGGGCAACTATAAATTGATGAGCGATGAAGAGAAAAAAGCCACCGTGGACCGTTTGGTAAGATCCTATCAACTACGAACTGGAAAAACCCTATCCATGTCCTCCCAAAACGCCGATGAAAATGTATTGTTTGGCTATGCTTTCAACATTTCCAAATGTCAGGGTTATATGGATTGTGTTACGGCCTGTGTAGAAGAGAATAACCAAGACCGTAGTTCGCAAATGCAGTACATCCGCATTCACGAGATGAAAGATGGAAAAGGGCTCAATTTCAATGAGGCAGATGACAATTATTACCACGAAGTACCTGCCGAAGGACATTTTTATTTAGGAACCCAATGCTTTCATTGCGACAATCCTCCTTGTGTGGATGTTTGCCCCGTGCAAGCCACTTGGAGGGAAGATGACGGTTTGGTGGTAGTTGATTATGACTGGTGTGTGGGTTGCCGTTACTGTATGGCTGCTTGCCCCTACGATGGGCGTCGTTTCAATTGGAGCAAACCAGAGGTTCCAGAAGAAGAGATCAATAAAAACCAACACTATTTGGGGAACCGCATGCGAAAGAAAGGGGTTATGGAAAAATGCACCTTTTGCGTACAACGTTCACGGGCTGGAAAGAATCCAGCATGTGTAGAAGCCTGCCCCACGGGAGCTCGCATTTTTGGAAATTTATTGGACCCCAACAGTACCATTCGTTGGGTACTGGAAAACAAAAAGGTATTCCGATTGAAAGAAGACTTGGGTACAGAGCCTAAGTTCTGGTATTTCATGGATTAATTAACGCTTAGTTTAAATTGAATGAGAAGACTTAAGGTATTCATTAGTTTAGTTCGGGATAGTCTGGATACCATCACCCACGGATCCAGAAAATACCATCTTTGGATGGCCTTCCTAACCCTTGTTATGCTTATTGGGATGTATTGCTATTCCATTCAGTTGGAAGAAGGATTGAGCGTTACTGGAATGACAGATCGTGTAAGTTGGGGATTGTACATTTCCAATTTTACCTTTTTGGTGGGAGTAGCGGCGGCAGCGGTGATGCTTGTCATGCCTACTTATGTGCTAAAGGATATTAATTTTAAACAAGCCGTTCTCATTGGGGAAGGACTGGCCGTAGCAGCCCTTATTATGTGTCTCGTTTTTGTCGTAGCAGATATGGGAGGCCCTTCGGTATTATGGCATATGATCCCTGGGATTGGAGTTTTCAATTTTCCCAGTTCCATGCTTACCTGGGATGTCATCGTGCTCAACGGATATCTGTTTCTGAATATTAGTATTCCATTCTACATATTGTTTAGGCATTATCAAGGTAAGGATGCCAATCCAAGGGTGTATATCCCTGGAGCTTTGTTGTCGGTTTTTTGGGCAGTGGGAATTCATTTAGTGACCGCTTTCCTATATCAGGGGTTACAAGCCCGTCCTTTCTGGAATAATGCCCTTTTAGGTCCCCGTTTTTTGGCATCGGCTTTTGCTGCGGGACCTGCATTGATTATTGTTGTTTTGGCGATCATACGAACCTACACCGCATTTAAGATTGAAGATAAAACCATAAAGAAAATTGCTATGGTGGTTACCGTAGCTGCACAGATTAACCTGATCATGCTTATATCGGAACTATTCAAGGAATTCTACGCTCCTACGCATCATAGTGAAAGTGCTTACTACCTTTTCTTTGGGCTTGATGGTAAGAACGCTTTGCTCCCTTGGATTTGGGCCGCCATTTCCCTGAATGTACTGGCTACTGTATTGCTGACCTTCCATAAGCTTCGAAACAATTTCAAAGTACTATTCTTTTCCTGTGTCATCCTTTTCATCGCCATTTGGATCGAAAAAGGCTTTGGGCTTATTGTTCCCGGTTTCATTCCGGGACCCTACGGGAAAATAGCAGAATACACCCCAACGGGAATAGAAATAGGTGTTACCATAGGTATTTGGGCACTGGGTGCATTTGTGTTTACCATTCTGGCTAAGGTGGCTATTAAAATTGAAACGGGGAGACTTCGGATGAAGCGTTGACTTAGTTTTTAAAACAGTTGTTTTTAACTATAAATTAATGTTTACTACTTAAACTGATTCAGCAAGTGGGTAATTATTCCATTCTTTACCCTCGAGGAGTCTACCATTTGCTTTTTTACTTCTCTTTACACCATCTGCTCCCCAGGTTCCCCATTGCTTGAAGAAAAATGCTACTCCTTGGTCGTCACATTGATGCATAATGTTTATAGCCCATTCTTTGTCCATTGGTCTTGCTTTTGGACCGCTTTCTCCACCTACTATTGCCCAATGAATATTTGACAAATCAAGCTCTCCTAAATCTTCTAATAATGGCTCAAGGGATAAGAATCGTATTTCAGCTTCGATATTTCTTAAAATGTCGATTCTGTTTTTTGATTTTTTGTTTTCTACCGTGACTCCTAGCCAAACGTTTTTAGGTACAGTTCTGTTCTTAAAGTAATCACCTAGAATATCCTCTCTTTTTGTTAGAATTTGATATTGGTGTCTAGGGGTGTTTTCCATTACATCAAATACCCTGTCCAAATAATCAAAAGGCATTTTCTCATGAAATAGGTCACTCATTGAATTCACAAAAAAGCGAGTTGGTTTTTTGATATTTAAGGGTTGTGTTAATCTTTCTGGCATTAAACTAAACTCAAAGCCGTTTTCATACCCAGCGGCTCCCATGGCTTTAAGTCTTTTTGACATAGTTTCAGCATAACAGTGTTTGCAACCAGCTGAAACTTTAGTGCATCCAGTTGTAGGGTTCCAAGTCGCTTCAGTCCATTCTATTTTTGATTTAGCCATTTTTTTGGTTGTATTTTTTAATTATATCGTTGGCAATCCTTGCAGCAGTTGGATTATTTGAACCCATAAAAAAATGAAACATTATTGAATTTGTAGAATTTTTTAAAATATAAGGTTCAGAAACAAATTTAAATATTTCCTTTAAGCGAGAACTATATAATTCTGCTGATCTGTTTACAGGGTCATTTATTTTATCATAGATTTCATTTCCAAATAGAGATACTTGAGAACTTTTCTGATAGAAAAAGTCTTTAATTTCATTACGATCCATTCCCAAAAAAACTTCTAAACGATTTAACCATGCGTCTGAAATATCTCCATTCTTTTTAAGCAATCGATTTACTCCAAGTCCAGTGGGAACGAGTACCCAAAGATCAACGCCCAAGCCCTTTAATGAAGCAATTGAATCCCACCTTAATTGCATGCCACAAGGATCAATATAAGATAAGACCCTATAGTTTTTATTTTCAGGCTTCTTAAGAAAATTTGAAAGCTTTTTGATCTTGACATTGCAATCTTCATGGACAACATAAATTTCTTTGGTGTTTTGATGTTCTTTTAAAACGTCTTTTAGAGATTCGAAGTTCTCTAAGTCTTTTTCGACAAAATAATACAAGTTAAATGGTATTGGCTTTTCAATTTCCACAATCCTCTTAGCTGCTCCAAAAACTTTTTTGTTGTCCAACTTTGATTTTTCTTGAATAAAACCCGACCCTGCAAAGCCATCATAATAGATGGTTTTAAGGAATCGAAAGTTGTTCATGATAGTTAAATATGCAAAAGCATACTCAACTAGTATTTCAATTTTGTTTTCAGTCCAATTGCCACCAAACTCATTCATATTAAAAAAATAAATCCCCTAGTCTCAAGCTGAAACCTGAGATAGGGGAGATTCACCTTAAAGTTATGAAATAATTTTCTATTCATTTTTGTTCATGGAAGTATCATTTCCAATATCAATTACAGAAATATTTGAAAATCTCTACCGTTATCCTACTATGAAATGGTTTATTCTCTACATATTCCTAAGCCCTTTATGGGTCGTTGCCCAGTCAACCTCAGAAGTAAAAACAGCACATGTTTTCGTAGCCCTTTGCGATAATGAAAATCAAGGCATTGTCCCGGTTCCTTCTCACTTGGGGAATGGACAGGACCCAAAATCGAACCTGTATTGGGGGGCTTTGTATGGCGTGAAAACCCATTTTAAGAGAAGTGGGGATTGGGAATACTTAAAATCGCTTTCAACAGAAAATCCTAAGATCTTAGAACGGGTACTTTTCAAGCATAAAGCTTCAAATACGTATTTGTTGGCAGATGCCTATGACGGTAAATACATCAAACAAACCACGATCGATTTTTTAAAGGCCACGGGTGGTGACAATAAGGAGAAGGTAGCATACAATAGCACAGAGATTCCTTTTGGCGGTGGTGCCAATGTCTTGGCCTATGTAGGGCACGATGGCCTTATGGAGTTCAGTTTAAATGAGCCTTTCGAGGCTTGTGATGATGGAAAAGAAAGGGACGCCATTGTTTTGGCCTGTATCAGCAAGGATTACTTTGAACCTTATTTGAAGAAAACCGAGGCCAACCCCTTGGTTTGGTCCACGGGTTTGATGTCCCCAGAAGCCTATACTTTAGAGGCTGCATTGGAAGGGTGGATTAAAAACGAAAGTGATTCAGAAGTTCGGGAGCGGGCAGCCCAAGCCTACCATAAATACCAAAAATGCGGGATACGGGGAGCTAGGAATCTCTTGGTTACTGGGTATTAAAAACCCCCGCGAAAAAGCGAGGGTCTCTTATATCTAAAATCTAATATCTCAATACTAGTATCTATAATATTCAGGCTTAAAAGGACCTTCTACTTTCACACCGATGTAATCGGCCTGATCCTTACGTAGCTCAGTCAATTCTACCCCGATTTTTGCCAAGTGTAGTTTAGCCACTTTCTCATCCAAGTGCTTAGGCAACATATATACTTTGTTTTCGTAGTTTTCTATGTTGTTCCACAATTCGATCTGAGCCAAGGTTTGGTTCGTAAAGGAGTTACTCATTACAAAACTTGGGTGTCCAGTAGCACAACCTAGGTTTACCAAACGACCTTCGGCCAAAAGGATGATGTCCTTTCCGTTCAGGTTGTATTTGTCTACCTGAGGCTTGATCTCTACTTTCTCACTGTTTGAATTCAACCAAGCCACATCGATTTCGTTGTCGAAGTGTCCAATGTTACAAACAATGGTTTTGTCTTTCATGGCTTCGAAGTGCTCTCCACGAACAATGTCTTTGTTCCCTGTAGTGGTGATTACCACATCGGCATTCCCAACCACGGTTTCAAGACGCTTTACTTCAAATCCATCCATAGCGGCTTGCAAAGCACAGATAGGGTCGATTTCGGTTACGGTAACGATAGATCCAGCACCTTTAAAAGAAGCAGCGGTTCCTTTACCTACATCTCCATATCCACAAACTACAACACGCTTTCCAGCAAGCATTACATCGGTAGCACGGCGGATGGCATCCACAGCACTTTCTTTACAACCGTATTTGTTGTCGAACTTGGATTTGGTCACACTGTCGTTTACATTGATCGCAGGCATGGTAAGGGTTCCATTTTCCATACGCTCATACAAACGGTGCACCCCTGTAGTGGTTTCTTCGGACAATCCGTTGATTCCAGGAACCAATTCTGGGTATCTGTCCAATACCATATTGGTAAGGTCGCCACCATCGTCCAAGATCATGTTCAGCGGTTGACGATCCTCCCCAAAGAATAGGGTTTGTTCTATACACCAGTCGAATTCTTCTTCGTTCATTCCTTTCCAAGCGTATACCGGGGTTCCGGCAGCAGCAATGGCTGCAGCAGCTTGGTCTTGCGTAGAGAAGATGTTACAGGAACTCCAGGTAACCTCGGCTCCAAGAGCCTGAAGGGTCTCAATAAGTACTGCGGTTTGGATGGTCATGTGCAAACAACCAGCGATGCGGGCACCCTTTAAAGGCTGCTCGTCTTTGTACTCTTCCCTAAGGGACATTAAACCAGGCATTTCTGCCTCTGCCAATTCTATTTCTTTACGGCCCCAATTGGCCAAAGAAATATCTTTTACTTTATACGGTACGTAGGGTACGGTTTTCGTAGACATATTGTTATCTTTGATAATATTATGTTGATCTGAAAAATTTCAGATTGCAAAATTACGGAATATCCTTGTAACTAGATGCCTCTTTACAAAACTATAACAGTAAACGGTCGTACTAACGTCCTCATTTGGAAGATTGAAGAATCCTTCGAAACCCTTTCTGAAGGGATTTCCCTAACCGATCATTGCAGATCCCGTGTGGATGGAATGAAAAGCGACCTACACCGTAGGGGCTTTATGAGTGTACGTCATTTACTGAAAGAAATGGGCTACACAGACCATGATCTCTATTATGACGAAAAAGGCAAACCGCATTTAAAGGATGGTAAGAAGATTTCCATTACCCATTCCTATATCTTTTCAGGAATCATTGTGAGTGAAGAAGAAGTGGGGATCGACATAGAGATGCAACGTCCCAAGATTTTAAGGATTGCCCATAAATTTACCCCTATAGAAGAATACCGAACCTTGGCCAACGACGATGCCGTGATGCGGAAATTAACCATGGTTTGGGGTGCCAAGGAAAGCCTGTATAAGAGCTTTGCCGAAAAAGGCTTGAGTTTTTTGCAACACATTTACGTGTCCGACTTCCGATTGGACGCTATGGAAACCACGGCCGAAGTAAGTTTCGAAGGAAAAATCGAGAAGTACAACGTATGGTTTCTGGAATTTGAAGGTTTTACGGGAGCCTATGCACTTATTAAGAATTAGCGCATGACTAACGGATTGTATGATGCCATTCAAAGAGCCAGCTTAGAGAAAAAGAAACTCCTGGCAATTCTCATAGACCCCGAAAAATTTGACCTAAATGAAGCGGCTTCCTTTCTACGAACATTGCCTGTAGAAACCACCCACATTTTTGTGGGGGGAAGTACCGTCCCCGAAGGAAGAACGGAACAGGTGGTTCAAGCCTTGAAAAATTATACTGCCAAGCCCATCTTTATCTTCCCGGGTGATCACAATCAAATCACGGAAAGTGCCGATGCCTTGTTGTTTCTAAGCCTATTGTCGGGGCGAAACCCTGACTATTTGGTGGGGCAACACATAAAAGCGGTATCTAAATTAAGGGAGATCGATTTAGAAGTAATTCCCACGGGCTATCTCCTATTGGATGGTGGTAATCTATCGGCTGTGGCCCGCGTTACGGGTACAGAAGCAATGCCCCAAGAGCATGTGCAACATATAGTGGACACCGCAAAAGCGGGAGAATTGATGGGTGCTCAACTAGTATATCTCGAAGCAGGCAGCGGAGCCCATACCCCAGTATCTCAAACCATTATAAAAGCAGTAAAACAAGAACTGAACATCCCTCTTATTGTGGGCGGTGGGATTAGGACCCAAATTCAAAAAGAAAAAGCATACCAAGCAGGGGCCGATATGGTTGTCATGGGCACTGCATTCGAAAAACAACCAACTAACTATGGAAATATCGGTAGAACTTACCTTAACCCCTTTACAAGATGATTTTGAACCTCCAATCATCAATTTTATCAAAAGCCTTCGTACTTCGGGACTTACTGTGTTGGAAAACCCATTAAGCACTCAAGTATTTGGCGATTACGATACAGTAATGCAAGTGCTTCAAAAGGAAATGAAAACTGCCCTGGAAGCTATGGAAAGGGGATTGTTGTATATGAAAATTGTAAAATCCAACCGAAGCGATTATGAGCCCCATTTTTGATTTTTTTTTATCACCGTATTATGAGCGAGCTACACATCTCATAGTTCTCGAATTTATTGCTTTTGTTTTTGGAATATTGAGTGTTATATACGCTAAAAAACGAAGTATTTTGGTGTATCCAACAGGTTTGGTTGCTACAACAATAACCGTTTATATTTTGTTTGGGGATGAGCTTATGGGAGATATGATGATGAATTTCTATTATTCGGTTATGAGCATTTATGGATGGTGGAACTGGGCTCGGAAAAAGGATGATGATTTGGTGGTTAAAGTTTCCCGAACAACTCGAAAGGAAAAAATTATTGGTTTTATATTGTTCCTTGTTACTATGGTGGTTACCTATGGTGTTTATCGAGGCTATGGAACCGAAATCAACTCTTCCAATTATATAGATATTTTTACCTCAGGGATTTTCTTTACGGCAATGTGGTATATGGCCAACAAAAAGCTGGAGAATTGGACCCTATGGATATTTGCCGATATAATTACGGTACCTCTTTATGCATATAGAGGTTGGGGGATGCTGTCCTTACAATATTTAATTTTTACTATACTTGCTATACAAGGGTACCTAGCATGGAAAAAACACTTAAACAACAACCCAGTGACTGCCTAAAAGTAGTATTCTTTGGTCCAGAATCCACAGGGAAGACCACCTTGGCAAAAACCCTGGCCGAAAAATACAATACCCAATGGGTGCCTGAGTACATGCGGGACTACCTACAAGAAAAATGGGATGTGTATGGTGAACGCATTTCCCAAGATGATCTGCTTCCCATTGCACAAGGACAAATACAAAATGAGAACGAAAAAGCAGCCCTCGCAAATTCGTACCTTTTTTGCGATACGAATTTGCGGGAGCTAAAAGTATATTGCGAATATTATTACGATGGTTATTGCCCAGAACCCATCCTAAAAGCATGCGAAAACGAGAAATACGACCACTACTTTCTAACACAGATCGATGTTCCGTGGGAAAAGGATGACCTTAGGGATAGACCCGCGGATAGGTCTACACTATTTTGTACTTTTGAGTCGGAACTAATAACAAACCATCTTCCCTATACCCTTTTAGAAGGGTCTTTGGAAGAACGAATACACAAAGCAATCCAAGTCTTACAAACGCTTAAAAAATAGCTTTTATATGCTGACCGAAAAGGATATTGAGCAAATAGAAAGTCACGGGCTTACCTTACACAAAGTCTACAAACAATTAGAGACTTTTAATAGAGGAATCCCTTTTGCAAATATTATCACCACGGCCTCTGTGGGCAATGGAATCCGCCAATTGGACGAGAAGGCCAAAAAACAATTGGAAACCTATTATGATGATAAAAAAGACCAACTAGACATCGTAAAATTTGTCCCAGCTTCTGGGGCAGCAACACGCATGTTTAAATTCCTGCATGAGTTTCTGGAAAATTTCGATCCAGACAAAGAACTGTTCCGAAACTACCATAAAAAAAATCCGAACAAGGATTTAGAAACTTTTTTTTCATCCTTAGGGGAATTCGCTTTTGTAAACGAAGTGCGTAAGAAAATACGTGAAATGCACCCTGATTATAAAAAATCATCCAAAGGGAAAAGACATTTCTATTTTGTGAATGCCATGCTGAGTCAAGAAGGTTTGAATTTTGGTAATAAACCCAAAGGGTTGATCCCTTTCCATAGATACAAGAAATATGCAACCACAGCTTTTGAGGAGCAACTCATGGAAGCAGCAAACTATGCTTCGGTAAAAGACGATGTGTACTTGCATTTTACATTTTCAGAAAAACATGTGGAAGCTTTCAAAGAAGAATTTGAAGCCGTTAGAAACCGGGTAAGCAGAAAGACCAAAAAAACATATCATATTTCCTATTCCTTTCAAAACAGCAATACAGACACTGTTGCTGTTACCCTGGATAACAAACCCTATCGTGACAAGAAAGATCAATTGGTGTTCCGCCCGTCAGGGCACGGAGCCCTCTTGCAAAACCTAAATGAAGTAAACGCCGATGTGGTTTTTGTAAAAAATATAGACAACGTAGCTGCCCAAGAATACAATCCCGAAATAGGCGGATATAAAAAAATACTAGCTGGAAAATTGTTGCAGTTGCAGTCCAAGATTTTCGGATACCTTAAAAAACTACAGGGAGACGTTACCTTAGAGGAGGTAAAAGAAATTCAGTCCTTTGTTTGGAACGAACTGGATATAAAAGACATTCCTCATGGGATCTCAGCCATGATAGAATTCCTCAACCGACCACTTAGAGTTTGTGGTGTGGTACGCAATACCGGAGCTCCCGGGGGAGGTCCGTTTTGGGTAAAAAATGGGGAGGGGCAAGTTTCTCTTCAAATCGTGGAAAAATCCCAAATCGATATGGACAACGAACGGCAAAGGGGTATTGTAAGCGAAGCCACCCATTTTAACCCAGTGGATATTGTGTGCGGACTTCGAAACTACAAAGGGGAAAAGTTCGATCTAGCAGAGTTTTCCGATCCCAATACAGGGTTCATTACCGAAAAATCCGAAAACGGAAATCCTATAAGAGCTTTGGAACTCCCAGGACTTTGGAATGGTGGTATGGCCCATTGGAACACCGTTTTTATAGAAGTCCCCCTCATTACGTTTAATCCCGTTAAGACCGTAAACGATCTTCTAAGGAAAGAACATCGTCCCAATGCCTGATGCAAGTAGAAGCCCTTTTAAAAGAACTTAATTTTAGAACGGCTAGAAGCAGTGGTCCAGGAGGTCAGCATGTAAACAAGGTGGCAACAAAAGTAGAGGTGCTATTCAATGTTTTTGAATCGGAGGCCCTCACCGAAAAGGAAAAAGAACTATTAAAAGAGCGTCTGTCTCATCGAATTTCCGAAAAAGGACTATTGATCGTAAAGGACGAATCCACACGAAGCCAGCATAAGAACAAGACACTAGCCATCGATAAATTGATCGCACTCTTTAGGGAAAACCTAAAAGTGAAAACCCCACGAAAAAAAACAAAGGTCCCAAAAAACGTTATCGAAAAACGATTAAAGGCTAAAAAAGACAAGGCCCTCAAAAAACAAAACCGCAAGCCTCCCAAGTTGGACTAGCTTTTACATAAAGTGTGTAATTTTTACACACCCTGTGTAGGGTGTTACACACATTTTTACAATTCCGAGTTTTAGTGAAAACAACATAACCCCCTAATTTTCAGAATTTTGAAGGTAAAATTGAAATTTTGGAAGTTTTGGTATCAATTTTTCTATATACAAAGCGAATTGAAATAATGAAATTGATTATCCCCACAAAAAATTTAAATCTATTATGAAAAAGTTAATGATCGCTGTAGCGATTTTAGTAGGAACACTAACCTCTATCAATGCGCAGTCATCTTTTAAGGAAACTCCATCAAAAGCGCAAGTTGCCTCCTCTCAAGATGATTATAAAGAAGTAAAAGTGTCTGAATTGCCCCAAGCCGTTAAGGATGCTATCGCAAAAGACCTTGAAGGTGTGGTGGTGTCCAAGGCTTACGCTAACGAAAAAGGTGAATTCAAACTAATTGTTACCACTACCGATAAGTTAAGTAAAACATTGTATGCCAACAGTAAAGGTGAGTGGATCAAAAAGCAGTAAGCTGCAGGTATTTTTAGATTCAATACTTCGCATGGGTGCCTCTAGGGGCACCCTTTTTTTATGATAAATTTTACGTTACCCTAAGGTTTAGTTCTTATTTTTAGCAGATATAACAAACCTATGGCCGATAAAATCTTGATCCTCGAAGATGATATCGCTTTTCTTACTATGCTTTCCACCTTCCTCCAACGAAAGGAATTTCAAGTAGAGGGAGTATCCTCTATGGAAGCAGCCAAAGAAAAGCTTACACAACAATCGTTTTCATTGCTTATTACAGACCTTAAACTACCCGATGGCTCGGGATTGGATATCTTGGAGTTTGCGAAACAAACATCCCCAAAGACCCAAGTAATCCTAATGACGGGCTATGCAGAAGTATCCACCGCAGTAGAAGCTATTAAAAAAGGCGCCCTCGATTACATTTCCAAGCCCTTCCGTCCAGAAGAATTGCTTATGGTGATGAAGCAAGCCAAGGAGTGTACGAAAGAACGGGTGCCGGATAACAAACCAAAAAAGACCTTGCCTAAAAATGGAGGTTTACCAAAGACAAAGTTTGTTTCTGGCATTAGTGAAGCCTCCAAGCGATTCCATCAATATCTTAAGCTGGTAGGACCTACCAATATGGGAGTGCTCATACAAGGGGAGAGCGGTACGGGAAAAGAAGTAGCTGCCCAAGCCATCCATGAATACAGCGATAGAATGGATAAAAATTTTGTAGCGGTAGATTGTGGTGCCATCCCCAAAGAAATTGCTGCCAGTGAGTTTTTTGGTCATATTAAAGGGAGTTTTACAGGAGCAGTAAACGATAAAAAAGGCCATTTTGAAGCAGCGCACCAAGGAACCCTCTTTTTGGATGAAGTAGGAAACCTTTCTTACGAAAATCAAGTGCAGTTGCTGCGTGCGTTACAAGAGCGAAAGATAAAACCCGTGGGAAGCAATACCGAAATCGAGGTGGATGTACGTATCATTTCTGCTACCAACGAAGATTTGCTGGACGCCGTTGCCAAAGGCAATTTTAGGGAAGATCTATACCACCGTCTTAACGAATTTTCTATACAAATACCTTCGCTCAATGATAGGAAGGAAGACCTATTCCTATACACAGAGTATTTTTTGAATGCTGCCAACGAATCCCTTCAGAAAAATGTCTTGGGGTTATCACCCCAAGTGGAGCTGGCATTCAAAAACTACAATTGGCCAGGGAACCTTAGGGAATTGAAAAATGTATTGAAAAGAGCTGTATTGTTAAGCCCAGGAACACATATTGAGTTGGAAGCCATCCCAAAGGAAGTGGTTTTGGGATCCGAACCCAAACCCGTTAAAAATTTCTCCAAGGATTTTAATGAAAAACAGCTTATTATGAATGCCCTTGAAGAAGCTGGGCATAACAAATCCAAAGCTGCAAGGCTCCTTAATATTACCCGTAAAACACTCTATAACAAAATGGAGCTCTACGACCTTAAGCAATAGCCGACTCTCTGTTTTTAAGGGCTTCGATTAAGCTTTGAACTTCGTTCCTAAGATTGGCAAAAAGCTGTTCCATTTCGGATTGGGAAGTCTCCCCTTTGGCACATTGCTCCATGGTTTCCAGTATGGGGTTTATTTTTTTGGCATTCAGTTGCCGGCACATGGTAAGCATCCTATGAGCCGTATTGGCTAATAAAGGGCAATTAAAAGTAGCAATGGCCTTTTCTATTTGGGCCATGTCCTTTTCCGTTTGCTCATAAAATATCCCAAGGACTTCGTTAAGGCTTGTTTCGTTATTTAGAAAAGACTCCAAAAAAGAAAGATCGAACAGTTCGTGCGATGCATTTTTAAAAACCTGCAATTCGGGAAGATGGGTCTCAATACGATTTAGGAATAAAGGGCTTAGGGCGGCAATCAATTGATTTTTGCTGAAAGGTTTTTGAAGCATCTCAATAAAACCATGTGCTAGATATTCTTTACGGGCATATTTCTTCCCCCCTGTCATGGCTATGATCGGTTGGTTTTTATAGGAAGCCAAGGCCCCATGCTGTAGCTGTTTTACTACCTCAAAACCATTGGTGGTAGGCATTTCTATGTCCGTAAGGACAAAATCGAAATCCAGATCAGGATTTTTGAGTAAATCATCGAAAGAAGTATAGCCGTGGGCTTCAATATTTATTTGGTTGAAAAGTTCTTTCAGTAATTGAATCATGGAAGGATCATCATCTAAAATAACAGCCCTGAGGTTTCCTTCAATTTCAGGAACCACAAATGGTTGTTTTTCAATGTTTGTGGTTTGCAATGGAATCCTTAAAAAGAACGTACTTCCTTCTCCTAGCTTGCTTTTTACCTTTAAGGTTCCGCCGAGCAATTCAGCAATTTTTTTAGAAATAGCCAATCCCAGACCGCTTCCCCCAAACTTTTGGAAGGTATCGTTCTCCGCTTGGGTAAACTCCTTAAAAATGAGTTGCTGTTTTTCTTTGGAAATTCCAATACCTGAGTCGGTCACGGCAATTTCCACCTTATAGGAGTTTTCTACTACTTTAAGGACGTTGGCAGTGATTTGTATTTTTCCTTTTTCGGTGAACTTATAGGCATTGCTCACCAAATTGTGTATGATCTGTTGTATGCGGAGCGGATCGCTTTCAAATACCTTTCCTTTCAATACTTCATCAATATACAAGGTAAGGGAAATAGGCTTTTCTATATGTAAGTCTTTGGATGCCTTGGCAATTTGATGCAGGAGGTTTTCCAAGGAGAAAGAAATGCTGTCTATGGGGAGCTTTCCAGCTTCCAGTTTGGAAAAATCCAATAGGTCATCCACCATTTTGCTTATAAAATGCGCACTGGAAGCAATCTGTCGGGTGTAGTTTTCCTGCTTTTCGGAGAGTGGGGTGTGGGAAAACAATTCGGAATACCCCACAATGGTATTTAAAGGGGTCTTTAGGTCGTGGCTCACCGTGGCCATTAATTGATCCCTTGTTTTAAGGACTTCTTCCGAGTATTGCTTTTCCTGTTGTAATTTTCGCTTTAACCGTTCTGCCTTAAAAAAATCGGTAATGATGAGGTAGGAGAACAGTCCTACGATGCAAAGCCCTAAAATACTGGCGACACG
Source organism: Flavobacteriaceae bacterium (assembly GCA_028281065.1). GTDB lineage: Bacteria > Bacteroidota > Bacteroidia > Flavobacteriales > Flavobacteriaceae > Aureisphaera. The sequence goes on from JANQKN010000048.1 coordinate 33,118, forward strand.
CAATACATTTTTGGTTTTTGCTTCGGAAGCATTTCTTTTCTGGGTTTCCAAGAATCGGTTTTGGCTTACTTCCGCATCAAAATCGGTAATCATAGTGCGCAAACGTTGCGAAATGTCCAATTCGGTTTGCAGCAGTTCGTTTTCCTTTTCCTTAAGTGCCTTCCGGGTCAGTGAATTTTCCCTTTTGGCTTCCAATACGATATACCGGGATATCTTTACCAAACTGTCTATGGTAATACTGTTTACCTGGGCCGTATCGATCCCCACATTGGTTTCGGTAAAATAATCGGCCCATTTGGCCCAGGCTTTTCGTTCCGCATAGGTAAGCTTGGACGGTTTTTTAATAATATCCTCTATGTTTAAACGGCCCGTCGTGCGGTCGAACTTTTTGAATTCCCGCAGGATGTCATCCAAAGAAGTGTTTTGTTCGCTGGTAAGCTTTAAAACACGCAATTGCTCTATATTTTGAATTTTACGCTGAAGTAATCCCTTAACACTATCCAATTGTACTTTTTGAGCAGTGTCCGTAATGATGGATTTTAAGGTGTCGATCTTTCGATACAGCGAATTGCTCTTTTCCAAATACTGATCGAAATCCTCTTGTTTTTGGGTAAGCAAGGCGATACGGGAAAAACTATCTGTTTCGTACACTTCGTTAATGAGTGTGCCGGTTTCTATAATTTTTTCCGTTTGTGGCTCGTTTCGGGAAGCTGCAATATAGGTTTGGTACTCTGCGTATAGAAAATAGCTAACTATCACTGCCAAGGCACCGAGCACAAGGTAGCTTACGATGATTTTTAGGGGGAATTGGTTTTTAGGTTTGTTCACTAATTAAATATACAGATAATCAAGGGGTTATGCAATCCTGCAAATGGTAAAAAACCGTTAAGGTTTTGCTTTTTCAAACCAAAACACTTTTGTACTTTTGCCGCACATCTCAAAGGGGTGCTGTTTTCGAAAAAAGCCCTCTAATACTAACAGCAAAGACCGGTATTTGTTGTTTGGTTTGGAGGATTCGAAACGGCTGAGATTATACCCATGGAACCTGGGCGGGTAATGCCGCTAAGGGAGGCCGAGCAAAACAATTGCCCATTGGGTGGTTTGGGCGAGGCGATTGCTGGAAAGCAGACGCTAACCAGTATTTTTTCAATTTTTAACAACTAAGAATAATAACCCCTTTTATTCGTAAAACAACTATTACGAATGAAAAAGTTATTTTTTTCGATTTTTCTGAGCCTAACTGCCTTAACGGCTTGGGGTCAGGATTTTACTGTTTCCGGTACTGTTACCGATGAAACAGGATTGACATTACCAGATGTTACCATAGGAGTTAAAGGTACTTCTACAAGTACGCAATCGGACTTTGATGGTAACTACAGTATCACTTTATCAGAAGGGCAATATACGCTCTTGTTCAATTATGGAGGATATGTCGTGTATGAAAAGGACATCGATTTGTATGAGGACATAGTGGTAAACTACCAAATCGGTCAACGTGAGGTACTGGATGAAGTATTCTTAAGCGCTGTACGTGTTTCTGCAGATTCGCCCATTACCCACACCAATGTGGATAAGGAAGAACTGGCAAAGCGAAACTTGGGTCAAGATTTACCCATACTCCTTAATTACCTGCCTGCCGTAGTAACTACCAGTGACGCAGGTGCGGGGATTGGATACACGGGAATCCGTGTTCGGGGAAGCGATGCCAGTAGGGTAAACGTGACCATTAACGGAATTCCTTACAACGATTCCGAAAGCCAGGGGACATTTTGGGTAGACCTGCCCGATTTTGCTTCCTCTGTGGAAAGTCTTCAGTTACAGCGTGGAGTGGGGACTTCTACCAACGGTTCTGGAGCCTTTGGAGCCAGTCTTAACATTTTGAGCGATGGGGTTCAGGAAGATGCTTACGGGCAATTGTCCACGTCGTATGGATCCTTCGAAACGTGGAAACACACTGCAAAATTCAGTACAGGATTATTGAAAGACCGAGTGGAAATTGCAGGGCGTTTTTCAAAAATTGAAAGTGATGGTTATATAGACCGTGCTTCGAGTGATCTAAAATCCTATTTCCTTCAAGGAGCTTATAAAAGTGACAATACTTTAATTAAAGCATTGGTATTTGGAGGGAAGGAAATCACCTATCAGTCTTGGTTTGGGATTGACGCGGAAACTTTAGAGAGCGACCGAACCTTTAACCCAGCAGGTGCCCGTTTCGATGACGAGGGGAACCCAAACGGTTTTCACCCTAACCAAGTGGATGATTATACCCAAGACCACTACCAATTGCTATGGAACCAACGAATCGATAACAATTGGAGTACCAACTTAGCCCTCAATTATACTTGCGGAAGAGGGTTTTTTGAGCAATACAGAAATGATGCAGATCTTGCTTTTCATGGTTTGTCATCGGTAGAAGTAGGAGGAGAAACCATTACGAGCACGGATTTAATCCGTCGTAGATGGTTGGATAACGACTTTTATGCGGCCAATGCTACCGTAAATTATAAAGATAGCCGTTGGGATACCAGTACCGGGGTTTTCTACAGCTATTACGAAGGACTGCATTTTGGAGAAGTAATCTGGTCCCGTTACAACTTAGATGGTGAACTGGGAGACCAATACTACTTTGGCACAGGGGATAAGCATGAATTCACGGCTTTTTCCAAGGCAACTTTTCAAGTAAACGACCAGTGGAGTGTGTATGGAGACCTACAGGCTAGGATCGTAAATTACAAAACGGGCGGACTTACCAGCGATAGAGTGAATTTGTTGGTAGACGAAACCTACGAGTTCTTCAACCCTAAGTTTGGAGCTAGTTTTTCATTGAATGAGACCAACCAGTTTTACTTCTCTTACGGAAGGGCGAATCGTGAACCCAGAAGGAGTGATTTCGAAAATGGGGTGACCAAAGCAGAGAAATTGGATGACTATGAACTGGGTTGGCGATTCAGCAGTGACAAAGTACAGGTTAATACCAATCTCTATTATATGGATTACCAAGACCAATTGGTGCTTACGGGCGAATTGGACGATGTGGGCGCCCCTGTTCGTGCTACCAGCGGAAAGAGCTACCGTTTAGGGTTGGAAGTAGACGCCACGGTACAGATAGGAAATAAGGTGACTGTAAGACCCAATGTGGCTATAAGTAACAATAAAAACAAGGATTTTGTGGCGTCCCAAGACGGTGCTTTGGTAAACCTTGGAAATACGAACATTTCGTTTTCACCTTCGGTAATTGCAGGAAATAGCTTGGAATACGCTCCCACAGGCGACCTAAGGCTAGCCTTTTTGTCCAAATATGTTGGGGAACAGTATATGGGGAATATAGACAGCGAAGTATCCAAGTTGGATAGCTATTTCATCAATGATTTTAATGTGAGCTATGCGATAGAAAATGTTCCTTTCGCGGAGTCCATCGTACTGTCTGGGTTGGTAAATAACCTATTCAACGTAGAATATGTGTCCAACGGGTATTTCTTTACCTACGACGATGATTTCAGCAACCCTGGAACCATTACTACCATAGAAGGAGCTGGGTTTTACCCGCAGGCAACCATCAACTTCTTGGTAGGGGCAACGATTAACTTTTAATTGGTGATGGTGATGACATCGCCACTTTTTTGAACCCGGTACTGTAACATGGGAAACAGGTCTTGGTTGTTCTCATGCAAGCCAAATAAGGCCAAGGCATAAGAGTTTTCATCATCAGTACAAGGGCAAGTAGCAACGATCCCATTCAGGTCCATACGCGAACAACCGTTCGGGACGTGATTGGGATCACTTAGGTCATACGCAAATATTTGGGTGGCACTTTGGCGATATACCGCTATACCACGTATTCCCTGTCCTGGTAGCACCACAGTGTTACCATCAAAATTAAGGGGGTTGTATTGAGGTAGATTAAGGTTGAGGTTTATATTCACCAAAGGAGGCGTTAAATAAGGGTTGTTGTTGTTTCCATTCCCGTTATCATCCCCGTTACAGGAAATCAATAAGGCAACCATTGCAAAAAGGCTAAAAAGTCGTTTCATAGCAGTAAATTAGCGAGTCACGAAAGTACATAAAATCGGCAAAAAACTAATTTTTTGTATATTTGTATTACAAATCCCGTCCTGTATGGGATTTTTTGTGTTTAAGTGTAAGGGTTGTTAAAAGCCCATACACTAAAATAAGAATATAATCGTGTACACATACACAAACGATGAAGTTATGAGTAAAGTATCTTATTATACGGCCGAAGGATTAAAAAAGTTGAGAGACGAATTAAATCAACTTAAAGATGTGGAGCGTCCTAAAGCGTCGCAAGCTATTGCAGAGGCACGCGATAAAGGGGATCTTAGTGAGAATGCAGAGTACGATGCCGCCAAAGAAGCTCAGGGACTGTTGGAAATGCGCATATCTAAATTGGAAGAAACCCTTGCAGGTGCACGCTTAATAGACGAATCGCAGTTGGACACCTCCAAAGTTTTGGTGCATTCCACAGTGAAGATAAAGAACCAAATGAACGGAATGGAAATGACCTATAAGTTGGTTGCGCAAAGTGAAGCCGATCTTAAACAGGGAAAGATATCCGTAGATTCACCCATAGGGAAAGGCTTGTTAGGAAAAGAAGTTGGCGATGTAGCTGAAATCCAGGTGCCCAATGGAGTTATGAAATTTGACGTTATAGAAATAAGCAGAGATTAGTGTCTTCCATATTTACCAAAATAATCCTAGGCGAAATACCTTGTTACAAAGTAGCAGAAGATGAGCATTTTATTGCTTTTTTGGATATAAACCCCAATGCCAAGGGACATACCCTTTGTGTTCCCAAAAAGGAGATCAACCGTATTTTCGACATGGAAGAATCCCATTATTTAGAATTGATGCGGTTTTCCAGAAAAGTTGCTAAAGCATTAGAAAAAACGATTCCTTGCGATCGCATAGGGATTTCCGTAATAGGCTTGGAGGTTCCCCATGTTCATGTACATCTTATCCCGATCAACGAAATGAAGGATATGACTTTCCAACACAAAGTGAAGCTTTCTGGAGAAGAAATGGAGGCTTTGGCCAAAAGCATTCAAGAATCTCTCTAATTACTTAAAAAAGTAGATAAGGGCAGCTATGATAATGGCGTCCAGCAGAATGAGAAGATAGGCAAGGGGCTTAAGCTTAAATCCGCTACTTTTTGGTTTCAACCTCTTTTTGTGGTATTCATAAACCCGTTCAATGTCATCCGTCCATTTTACAGGGAATATTTGTTGTTCGCAACTATGACAATATAGCTCCTCCTTTATTTCTTTGGAAGCCCTACTGTATAGCTTGTTTTCCTTCTCTTCCTGCGAAAATGAGAATTCAAGCCCCTCTGTAGAATAGCATTCGGGGCAATTATTATGAATCTTGGAAGTGTGTAGGTTGTGGGTCTGGGTTTTCATGGTTAGCGTATGTATGCCAGTGCCATTTCAAACGTTGTTCCTTCATCTTTAGTGCTTTTGGAGACGTATATTTTTCCCCTGTGGTATTCCTGAATGATCCTTTTGGCAAGTGATAATCCCAAGCCCCAACCTCTTTTTTTCGTGGTAAAACCAGGCTTAAACACCTTCTTTTGATTCCTTCTTGGAATTCCCTTTCCAGTATCACTTATACGTACATACACATATTTTCCTTCCCCTTTTTCTATTTCTATGGTAATCTTACCTTGTCCTTTCATGGCATCGATTCCATTCTTTACCAAATTTTCGATGGTCCAGCTATACAATTGTGAATTGAGATTTACGGGAATGGGTGTACTGGGTACTTTAAGTTCGAATTCAATAAGTTTAGAAGTGCGGCTTTTTAAATAGTCGAAAGCATTTCGGGTTTCTTCTACAATATCTGAAGCCTCCAGATTGGGTACAGATCCTACCTTCGAAAAACGCTCGGTAATGGTCTTTAATCGGGAAATGTCCTTTTCCATTTCGGTGATGTAACTGGAATTTACATTCTCCGCTTTTAGTATTTCGGTCCATCCTACCAACGAGGACAATGGCGTGCCTATTTGGTGAGCCGTTTCTTTTGCCATACCTGCCCAAAGCTTATTCTGTTCCGAAGATTTGGAAGTTTGGTAGAAGAAATAAATGGCTACAAACAGCAAAACAATGATTAGAATCAATGCCGCAGGATAATACTTTATTTTGTTGATAATGGGAGAATTTCCATAGTATACAGTAGAAAGCACTTCATCGTCATAGGTAATGACTATGGGCTTGTATTCGGTTTTGTAGCGTTCTACTAGGCTTTTTATACGAAGGGTATCCAATGCTTCGCCCCCTTTTACATTTCTCAAGGTATATACATTATCCCTGTGCGAATACAAAATCATGGGAGTGGTTTCGTTTTTTTGCATGATGTCCAACAAGAAACTCCCTTCGTTTCCAGGGTCATTTGCTTCCAGGTTTTGGAGTTCTTCATAAGCCGAAGCCCAAATCTCCATTTTATTCCGCTCGTTTTCCTTTAATTGATTAAAAAACTGGGTCGTGTTCCAAAAAACAAGGCCAATAATTACAACAGAAATAACGATAAATAACCAACGGGTAAGCGTAGATTTGCTCGGCATAAAAGAGTAGCTTTTTCAGTTTTAAATATAATGGAATTCTGTTAATATTATTGTATCACCAAATTTTCAGAAGCCATAGTCTTTGGGTACATTTGCAAGGATGTTACAAATAGATCCAAAGGAAATCTCTACTCCACAATTACATGGCTATTTACTGGGAGCCGTTGCCCCCAGACCCATATGTTTTGCCAGTACCGTGGATAACGAGGGGAATGTGAACCTTTCACCCTATAGCTTTTTCAATGTTTTTAGTGCCAATCCGCCTGTCATGATATTTTCACCTGCCAGACGCGTACGTGACAATACCACAAAACACACCCTGGAGAATGTGCTCGAAACCAAAGAGGTAGTTATTAACATTGTGAGCCATGCCATGGTACAGCAAATGAGCCTGTCCTCAACCGAATATGCGAAAGGTGTAAACGAATTTGTAAAAGCAGGTTTCACCGAAGTGCCTTCTACAAAGGTGACTCCACCGCGTGTTGGTGAAGCCCCAGTGCAGTTTGAATGCAAAGTGAAGGATGTAATAGCCTTGGGAACCGAAGGAGGTGCTGGGAACTTGGTAATTGCCGAAGTAGTGCAATTGCATATAGATGAATCTATTTTGAATGAAGAAGGAAAGATAGATCCCTATAAAATAGACACCGTTTCCCGTTTGGGTGGAAATTGGTACAGCAGGGCTAAAGAAGGTCTTTTTGAAGTAGAAAAACCCCTGCGAACCTTGGGGATTGGAGTAGATGCCCTTCCCGAAGCCATACGGTTGAGCAACATCCTAACCGGAAATGACCTAGGGCAATTGGCCAATGTTGAAAAATTACCCGAAGGTGCAGCACATTATGTTTCTAATCTGGAAGAGATTCATAAAAGGGCACATCAGCTTTTGGAAGAAGGTCGCGTAGAAGAAGCTTGGAACGAGCTGCTTAGTAAATTGGATAATTAAGAATAATTTTTTAGATAACGATGGAAGTACAAGGAAAAATAAAAATGATCGATGAGACCAAAACCTACGGAAACAATGGGTTTCGTAAAAGGGAAATGGTCGTTACTACGGAGGAACAATACCCGCAACATATATTGATCGAATTTGTTCAGGATAAAACCGATTTACTGAACAGCTATCAAGTGGGGCAAAACGTAAAGGTGAGCATTAATTTACGTGGTCGTGAATGGGTAAACCCGCAGGGGGAAACCAAATACTTCAATTCCATTCAAGGATGGCGTATTGAAAACCTGGAACAAGCCATGAATGCACCGGATATGCCACCCGTACCTCCGGCGGATGCTTTCGAACCTGCTACGGATTTTAGTGAAGAAGACCACGACGATCTTCCTTTCTAAATCGTAAAGAATAAATCGATACCCGCCATTGTGCGGGTTTTTTTATTTTTAGCCTATGAACATTACTCAAACCATTGAAACCCTCTTTAGGCGTTTTTTACCCTCTCCATTTGCCATTGCCATTATCCTTACCCTTATAACGATGCTTTTGGCGTGGCTCTTTACCAGTCCCCCAGAAGGGGAAAATGGTTTTTTGGCCGTGCTTTCTTATTGGGAAAGCGGTGTATGGAGCAATGGGTTATTGGTGTTTGCTTACCAAATGATGCTTATTTTGGTTCTAGGGCATATTTTGGTGCTCAGTAAACCGATGAATGCCCTTATCCAAGGCCTTACAGGATTTGTTACCAATACAGCCAATGCCGTTATTCTAGTGAGCGCCTCTACCATGCTGGTGTCGTTTTTTAATTGGGGATTGGGGCTTATTTTTGGTGCTATTTTAGCCCGAAAGGTAGCAGAATCCGCCCAAATGAGGGGATTTAAGATCAATTACCCCCTAGTAGGTGCAGCAGGCTATGTGGGACTTATGGTTTGGCATGGGGGGATGAGCGGTTCGGCACCTTCAAAAGTAAGCGAGAGTGGGCATTTAGCGAGTTTTCTGGATCAGATGGATCCCACCCTGCAAGCACAATTACCTGATCTTATTCCCTATTCCGAGACCATATTCAGCGGTTCCAATCTATTACTGTTTGCCATTCTTTTGGTGTTGGTTCCCCTTTTTTTGGCGTTTATAGGGAAGAAACTGCCTACTACAGAAACCCATTTACCATTATACAAAGCTTGGGAGCCTGAAAATAAAACTAGGAAAGGAGCTGAAAGGATCGATCATTCCAAATGGTTTGGAATCGCGTTTGGCGCTATTGTTTTGGTAGCTTTTTTCTATCAGTACTACGGAAATTTAAGCAAGTTTATCATTACCCCCAACATGCTAAATCTTTTTATGCTTGGATTGGGTTTGGCATTGCACGGAAGTTTTGCCAGTTTCCTGAATGCTGTTGAAGATGCTATAAAAGGAGCATCGGGGATTCTTATTCAATTTCCTCTTTATTTTGGGATTATGGGTATCATGAGCGGAAGTGGTATGGTAGGGCAGATATCGGACTTTTTTGTTTCCATTGCCAACGAAACCACCTTGCCATTGTTCACTTTTTTTAGTGCTGGATTGGTAAATATTTTTGTTCCCAGTGGAGGAGGGCAATGGGCTGTACAGGGGCCCATTGTTGTTGAATCTGCATTAAAGTTGGGTGTGCCTTTAAACAAAGCTGTTATGGCATTGGCTTATGGAGACCAAATAACCAATATGCTGCAACCTTTTTGGGCATTGCCGTTGTTGGGAATTACAAAATTAAAAGCCAAGGAAATACTGCCTTATACATTGTTGCTCATGCTACTGGGAAGTGCAGTTTTCTTACTGGGGTTGTTGCTACTTTAGAAAAGTAAAACCCCACCAATACTAGTTTCAAAAAACGTGTATCGGCGAGGTTAGTTTTGGGTTAGGTGCCGTTTTGAATAATTCAAATAACAATGATGATCAAAAAAAGTTTAGCCAGCATCAAAACGGTTCTTTAAATTACAGAAAAAATCTGGAAATTTCAAATAAGTTTCAACTATTTAATATAGTTTTAGTCTGACAATCAATGGTTTATTTAACAAGCGAATTGTGGTTTCCTCCCTACGAATATGCAACACGCGATGGCTTGTTGGCTATTGGGGGCGATTTGTCTGTTGACCGACTCTTGTTGGCCTACCGTTCCGGAATCTTTCCATGGTATAGTGAAGGGGAGCCTATTTTGTGGTGCTGTCCCCATTTGTCCCTAATTCGGAAAGGGTTGGGTGGTGGGAGTCAGGAAGGATTTTGTAGAGGTCAATCGTTATTTCATCAGTACCGACAACGATCCTATCGGTAATGGTTTCAATTACTTCACGCTTCTGTTCATGCAGGAGGGTATCCCACCGTGCGTATAAATCCCTGGCCATTTCAAGGATATAATCAGCTGATTTTTTTCCGCCGAGACCCAAGGTTACCTCGTCTTCCAGTTCATTGATTGATTCGCGTACCTGCTGTAACTGCTCGTAGGGTTTCTGGTGGTAACTGTCAAAAGCCTTGGTTTCAATCTTATCCTTGGCGTGCAGGAGCAGTAACTTTTCGATACGTTTGTTCAGAACATCTTCTTCGTGTTTCAAAGCCTCTATTTCCTTCTTTTTGTTCAGAACGGTTTTTTCCAGTTCAGAAAAATATACTGCTACCTGTTCCTTGGATACGGTGTACTCATAGAGTTCATTCTTGAAAATCTCTTCAATGTCGTCTTTTCGGATTTTGTTACCGCAACGGTTTGCACAGAGGTAGTTTGGTTTGATGCCACGTGCGGTCATTTTTGCCCCACAGTGGCAGAAGAGGTAACGGGTAAAGAGGTGTACCTTGGTATTGAGCGGTTGTTGATACCTCTTTGCCTGTTCCCGTATTATCCTGTTTGCTTTTTCCCAGACTTCCTCCGAAACAATCGCCGGTACCTTATGGAAGACCCACTCATCTTTGGGTTTTAGTTTGTTGCTTCCACTTTTCCGTTTGTTCATGACGTGGAGTCCCTTGGCCACGGGGTCGGTCAGGAGGAACTTGATCGTTGAGCTACAGAAGGGTTTTCCCCTACGGTTGCGGTATCCCCGTTCATTGATGATGCGGGTAATGGTCTTGCGCCGTTTGTGTTCCAGGAACAGCTCGAAAATGAGCCTACGGAGCGGAGCTTCTTCCTCATTGATCACGAGTTTTTTGTTCTCATACCTGTAACCGTAGGGGGGCATACCTCCAACATGCTCACCGAGCTTGGCCCTAGTCAATGCTGATGTGGATATCCTATCTACGATCATTTCACGCTCCCACTCGGCCATGGAGCTCATAGTTCTGAAGAAGTGCCGCCCAATGGGGGTTGAGGTGTCTATGGACATGTCCATGGAAATGAGGTCGGCCCCGTGCCCTTGGAATATCTCCGCAATCTCTATGAGTTCACGGGTGTTCCTTGCGAGCCGTGCAATCTTTGCGAATACTAGACCGACTATTGTCCCGGACCGGACATCAGCAATCATCCGCTTGGTTTCCTCACAATCCATGACCGATTTCCCACTCGTATCGGGAAGTCGGTACACACACTTAATATTCCAACCCCGTGATTTTACGAATTCCTTCGCCCGTATTTCGTGGTGGATGTGGCTTTCGCTTTCACGTGGGTTTGGGGAAACACGCACCCAAACCCCTACCTGTTTTTTCTGCATAATGTACTGTTTTTTAGCGAACCTAAACCATGTTTCGGGCAGTTGCAAGTGGTTCCGCTATTTTTTGCAAAAACTTGTTAACTGCCGAAAAACTGTCAAATTGTGGGTTGGTTTATACCCTTTGGTACTGTTTGTAACGATCACAAAAAAGGTAATCGGTTCAGATTTCCTAGGGTTTCTTCTTTTTGGTCGGTTTAAGTATAATATTTTTCAAAGTATCCCCCTTTTCTCCAACTTCATTGGGATTTGGGTTTTTGTGACGGGATTTCACCCGGTAACCCAGGATACGTTTTGTCCTGTCTGCCTTTTTTGGTTTGTCGTCAAAAGAAGCCATGAGTTCGTTAGGTGATAGAAAACCAACCATACGGAATGCCTCTTTAGGGAGGCTCTCTTTGGCGAGCTTCTTGATGTTTGACAGATGGGTTTTGTTTTCACTCACCATGTAGACCTTGGGGTAGCCGGCCTCTATACACTTTACAATGTTGTGGAGTTCGTACTCCAACGAGTTTGTTACCGAGATTTCAACAGCTATCCGTTCTTGATCCTTGGTCAAGGCAAGGTCAACCCGCCCCCCATCTGGGGTTGGTTCTTCCATCTTCACCACGTACCCTCGTTGTTGTGCCATTGCGCGGATGTGGTTCTGGAGGGATCGGTGTTTGGTGACAGCCTCCCTCATGGCTATTTCTTCAAGAAAGGCCTCTTTTTTGTCTTCGAGGGTATTGGTAGGGGATGGGGATTGGGAATGTTCTTTCTGTATGTCCGGTGTTTCTGGTTCTGGGATAATTTCTTGGTGTATAACAGGGATATTTGCAATGGTCCTATCTTCCTCCTTGACAGCCAGTTGTTTCTTTTTCTGTTTGGGTTTCGGTAGTAATTCGTCCAATATTTTTTGTATCTCTGCTTGTGGCTTGGCATAATTCCTTCTCGTGTTTTGAATAATGGAGCCTTTCGTTGCCTCTGCTAGGCGAGGATCAATTTTAGGGAGCTGATGCGTTAGTACATTGAAGTCATTGGTACTGCTCCCAACCCTCATAACAGCCTGTCCGATACCGAGGCTCTGTAAATCCGTTTCCTCAAAGGAGGAAAAGCCCGATTCCAGTTTCCGTGCATCCACGTCCCCAAGCCGAAAACATACCCGAACATGGGGGTTGGAGATTACGGAGTTCAGTGTTTTGGCATCATCGATCTGTGTGAGGTCTTGGTGGGCCAGGATCAATCCCAAACCATACTTCCTTGCCCCCGATAGGATGCTGGTGATCGACGGGGTTATGAAGTTCTGGAACTCATCAAGATATAAATAGTAAGGATGCCGTTGTTCTTTCGATAGGTTCTGCCGACTCTGTGCCACTTGGTTGAACTTGGATAGGAACAGCGATCCCAACAGGTATGAATTTTCCTCACCGATAAGCCCCTGTGACAGTTTTATGAGTACGATCTTTTTCTGCTCGATACATTCCCTAAAATCAACCCCCGATTTCTGCGCCAACATATACCGGACGATCTTCGGACGCAAAAAGGTATCTATGCGTGTCAACAATGGTGCAATTCCTTTCCGTACCATTGGGTACTCGTGTTCCCAGTAGTAGTGGATCGAAGGGTCGTCCACCTTCGTTAGAAATTCGTTCCTGAATTTTTCTTCCAACAAAAACCGTTTCAACTCAATGAGCGTTCCACCCTCACTGCTTTCCAAAAATGTGTTTATGGCATTGGAGAGTACCGCATTGATGTTGTCACCCCACGAGGTCGAACTACGGCGGAAAGAAGAAACAAGATCGGAACCCAACACGATTGCCTCGCTGTCCGTGACTGCTGACAATAAATTGAACCCGATTGGAAATTCTATATCTGATGGATCAATGAGTACAACATCCTGTAACCGTTCCTCTGGCACACGTTCGGCAATGGCATCACATAAATCCCCGTGAGGATCGAACACGGCAACACCGTTCCCGTGGCGTATGTCCTCCAGTACCATATTTGTAATGAGTGTACTTTTCCCGACACCTGTTGCCCCTATCAAATGGGTATGTCGGAGCCTTTGCTCGTCATCCAAGGTAACTGTCGATTCGATCCCATTATGAATATTCACGCCGATTGCGTACTGCTTGGCTATATTATCTGAAGGCATTGCCTTCGTTTTGCCTCCCTGCAAGCCCAGTTTTTCAGACACCACCGTCCTGTTAGGATAATGTACAAAAGTTGATAGTTCTGCTGTATTGAGTATCATCCCGAAGCGGTTGGATTGCCGTACCAGTACGTTGTACAGGTGGTTGTGGTAATTGTAGCCCTCGTTAGAGAGCGGAATGAGCTTGTTATACTGTCCCGTTGAAGCTGAAGTAATACTGCGTATCATTTCGGTTGCGAGGTACTGGCTCCTTTCTTCGCTGTTGGATTGTGTGGCAACCCGCATCACCACAGCAAAAAGCGGTGATGATACTTTGTCCTTTGCCAAGGTGGTCATTTCAGGGGCATCGGCAAAAAAGCTACCGCCCCGTCCGTCAGATACGGATTTCTGCACATCCCTCGCCCATGGAGCCGTTACCCCCTTGAAGATCGTTTGGAATAGCACCATGTCACCGTCCTGCAAGCTGTTCATGGTTGCAATTACGGAGGTAAGGGGATCAACATTGAAGTTTGTTACGGTGTTGAGCGGTCGCATGAACTCATCGTTCAGTCCAAAGTCCGCAATTGCTACAAATTTATCGGTATCGAACGGGAACCATGAGCTTTCAAGTTCACGGATAATAGCCGTTGGAAAGTAGGCGTTCAGGTGGGACTCCACACGCCCGCTATCTTCCTTGCTACAGATCAACTGAATCGTTATCGCTTCCTTTGTCCCCAAGAGTTCAAAGGAAACGGGATCACTGGTAAACGAAAGCATGTTCAAAAACTCACCGCTTACCACCGATGATATTTCGGTATCCTTGGGGAGATACACAGCAAACCCCACACGCACCACTTCGGTACGTGCGGGATTGGGTTCAATGGTTGGGAAACCTTCTTCATACTGTGGTTCCTTCTTCTTGCCCAACAGGAACTTCTTCCCAAGGTCAAAGAGCGTGGGTATCCTCCCGTCATCAATGGGGGGATGGTTGTTGTAGCTACGGTGTACAAAGGGTATGTAGGGAGGCTCTATCCCGATGGGTTCACTGAATAGGTCATAGCCACGCCCTAAGCGTTCCCACTGGTAGAAGTTGAGCGTTGCCCGTTCGCTTGCCGTTAGGTGCATCAGAAAAAGAGGTCTTTGAATGCATCACCCCACGCTCCGAGTTCCTTGCCGAAGGCTTTTGTCCACTCCTTACCTTCCTTTTTGAATTCCTTTCCAAAGGCTTTTGCTTCTCTGGCCAGTTCTTTTCGGAAAGCCTTGGACTCCATATCGATTTTATCGATCTTACCCTTGGCCTTCAGAACCTTTGCTATTGCTTCCAGTGTTTTATCATCGAGTTTGCTCATCTTATATATTGTTATCGGTTGAACATATCCCTGAGTATAGGCTTCCTTTCGTTTTCGGTAAGGGAACGTGCCCCGCTGTCCTTGGTAATGTCTTCTATCACCTTCAGTACCGCCGATTGGCAGTAAGTCATGAACATACTGCCACTGTCCACCTTAAAATACGTGACCGGGAACCACTTGTCCCTGAGCCATTCACCCACAAACGGAACCTTGGCAATGAGGAGTTCCCAAATGGAATGTTGGTACAAAAGCCACCACGAGATGAAAAAGCCCTTTCCGAACGGCGCAGCGCAGATGTCGTACTGGAAACCCTTCCATTCGACCCGTAGATAGGTTCGTCGGGCAGAGAACATCCCTCCCTCTTTCAAAAAGACAAAGTAGGTTATAACCTTTTTGATACCCTGTGCATGGAGTTCCTGTTTCAGGCGTTCGTAAAATTCCTCGCTCGAAAAGTTGAAACCGTCAATCAGGTGGCTCCAGTTGGAATGGTGGGTTTTGATGACCGCACGGAAGATCAAGCGCAGTACAATGAAGATTAGGATTGCGTATACGAGGTACATCCCGTAGACAATCAGGTAATAAAGAAATTCTTGCATGATTTCATGATTTTATGGTTAATACGGAGCGAATGTATTTCTGGTACACGGGAGAGCCATGGGAAAGTGGCGAGTGGCACCGTGCGGGGGATAAGTGGCACCTACGGGGTGACGAAAGAAAAAAAGGTGATGAAAAATTCCCTATCTTTAAACTCAATACAATACAGTTGTAAGGAGGTTGTCCCTGCTACCGTTGGGGTGCCTCCTTTCTTATTCACTAAAAAAACAGACCCCTTGGTCTGTCTTCAGGATATTAGGAAGAAGGTATTGTTGCAGCAATCATAAATACCTGGCTTCCTTGATCCGTTCATACGAACGACCGATGATCTGTCGGATACGTTCGGGGGTTACCCCATACAGCTCTCCGATTTCCTTCATCGATAGGTCCGCTTCTGTCCTCAGTCTGACTATTTCATAATACCGGTTCCCGAGCAGTTCTTCAAATACAGCTTTGTTCCGTTCAAAGATATCCGCTGGGATATCGTACATACTTGGTTTCTTCATCGGGATCATTTTACCCTGGGTTGGACAAAACCGCAAACCGATACCAAGAGCTAACCTTCGTGGTAGTAATGGGTCATGGCAAGACCGAGTGCATCATAGGCCCCCATGTCGAAGTGTTCGCTCTCGTAGGATTTTTTGTGCCCAGGGAGGCACAGGGCCAACTCGGGGAACCACTTGTGGAGGAGCTCGGCTATCTCGTAGCGGGTGGTGGCACCGAAGGAAGCGAAGGTTTCCCGTATCTGTTGTCGTGAGTAACGGTGGAACGGGAGCCCTCTCTCTTCTGCCATGGCTTGTACCTTCTCGAGCAGTTTACGGACCCGTTTCGACTTCCTTGGGTTTTCATCCGTATCCTCTGCGACCAATACCGCAGGACGGTAGTAGCCTATCAGGTTTTCGATGCGGTAGAGGTAACGTGCCGTTTCCTTGGATGATATTTCAAGGGTACGGGCATCGATGGGGCTTTTGGCACCTGTCATCAGTGCCACTCCCAAACCCCGTCCGTTCGGGTAGATGGCCATTACCGGGTTTGTTGTAATCGTTTTATTGTTCATGTTCTGTTGTTGTGGTTAATGCTTTTAATGGTTTGAGCCTGGAGACGGTGGCGGAGAGGTACGCAAGCCGTTGTTTGTTCCTGTGTTCGGGTGCACCGTTTTCGATGATGCCCTGTAACTCCTCACAGCGTTTGCGGATAGTCGCCCGCACGGATTCAACATAGTCCGGTAGCAGGGTTGCGATGGGCTGGTCGAAGAGGATGTGGTAGATCAACAGGATGTCGGTGGGAGGGATACGTTCGCCCGTCTCGTAGCGGGATATGGTCACCGTGTTGGTGAGTCCGGCAATGAAGCTGATGTCCCCCTGGGTGAGTTTGGAACGCCGCCTAGTCCGTTTGAGGAAACTCAGCCGTCCCTTGTATCTCATATTTCTTTGTATTCATATATGTTTTTGGTGTTAACTTGTAAATAATAGGTGGTTGAGGGTTTTTGGAGAACCCCACGGGATACATCATACCGGGACGGGGGAAAATCTCATTATACGGTTTTTAACCAGGGGGTTAAAAAAAAACCCCTCGGTGGTGATGCAATGTTTCGTGGGCTGGGTCTGGGAACGGTAACGGCAATTAAACCCTTGCATGGTGGTTGATCTCTTTCCTTGGGTTGGGTTGTTATCCACGATTGTTTGGTAATGGAATCCATCACAACCCGTTTTGTCCCATGATCTCTCGGTAACGTTCCATATCGGTGAGCCTTTGACTGTTTTTTACCCTATCCACCCCCTTATCTTTTTTATTCGGTTTTCCTGACCCAGATGTTTTGTTAGGTGTTTCTTTTAGGTGTGTTTCTTTTGTTATGTGACCATTGGTAACAGGTACATGGGAACCATTTACCCTTGTTTGTGGAACAAAAGACCCATGTTGCAGGCAACATGAGTAAAATATACCCTTCTTCCCACGACGGCTTTCTTTGGAGGGGAGCAATTGCCCCGTTCGGGTACGGGCAACGACAAACCCACGGGTAACGAGGTTGTCGATAGCCCTTGAAATAGCCCTACGGGAGAGTCCAGTTTTGACCCTGAAAAACCCAACGCTGATTCGGTCACGCTGTTTCCTGCCCCCCTTGGATTTCCATCCGTAGGTCTGGCGGATCACTACCAAGAGCACCTTTAGCTCTGATTCGGTAAGTTCTGGTAGCAGTTCATCGTAGAGCCTGTTGGGGGTTGGGGTGGTACGGCGGGGTATCATGATGGCAGTCTATCCCTGCTGCACGGTTTTTTCATTATACGGTTTTCATCCATGGGTATTTTACTTCCGTTTTGTTGCACGCTAAGATGTAATGACCCGATCTGTTGCTTTTGTATGGAATGATCGGGATCCTCCAGCGGTTAAAAACCGTATACTGCAATTTTTCAAAGGGCCGATATCCTGGTGGGTATATGGAACACCCTAAGGTAAAACACTTCACCAAGGAAGAAACCGACAATTTCATGGCCCTCGGTCGGGCACTCAAGAAGGTTGAGGTACGCATGCGTATGGAGGGGCAACTCAAAACATTACAAGAGCCTAACCCAAAAAATGATAATGACTGATTTATTGGATAGTGTATGCCTACAGGGAAAATACACCGATAAATACCTGATGTATACACGTAAGAGTTTGGACGATGCCGATAACCAACGGAACTCCATTGAGTACCAGACCCAGAAAGGGATTGCCTATGCAGCGGAACACAAACTGCCGATTGCCAAGGTATCCCTCCCCGGGTTCTGTGACAAGGGGGTGGTACGCGAACACCACTCCGGTTTCAAGGAGCAGGAGGAATTTGAGATATTGGAGGATGGGAGCATACGGCAGTTCGTTGACCGCCCCAAGTTCCTGAAACTCGTGCAACTGCTCAAACAGAAAGAACTCAAGGGGGTGATCGTCAACTGTTGGGACCGTATCAGCAGGAACGAAACCGATGATACCCTGATCAAAAAACTGCTCAAACAGGGGATTGATTTCCACTTTGTGGAAGCCTCGTATGACAAAACGAGTGCCGGTGCACTCCACATGGATATCGACGGTATCTTCTCCCGTCACTACTCACGGACCATCGGGGAGAAGGTACGCAATGCCGCCAAAAAGCTCCGTAAGGAGGGGCGGTGCATCTATGCTGCCCCCATCGGGTACCTCGACAACGGGTCGGACAGCAAACCCTTCGACCCAGAGCGGGCACCGATCGTACGGAAACTCTTTGAACTCTATGCTACGGGGGAATGGAGCTATGGGAGCCTTGCACGGTGGGCAAACGACCAGGGGCTCACCACCAAACCCCGAAGGAGAAAACGCACCAAAGAGGAAATCCTCATGAACGTAGATCTTGAGACCATCCCGAAGATGAACCACCCCGTTACCGCAAAGCACATTGAGAACATATTGAAAAACCCGTTTTATACGGGGATCAATATCCACAACAGCGAAACGGATGTGAGCATTGCCCACGAAGCGCTCATCCCCGGAGAACTTTTTTACAGGGTCCAACGGGCTATGGAGAAACGGACGGTTACCAAACGGTACCCCGAACAATCGGAGTTCACCTACAGGGGGCTTGTACGCTGTGCGGACTGTAGCAGGGCGTATAGCCCCTATGCAAAAAAAGCCATTACCTACTACAGTTCCCGGTGCAGGGATGGCTGTGCCAACAGCAAGAAAACCCTTTCGGAAAAAGAGATCGACAAGATGGTGCTTGGGGTGCTTGAAAGCATACATCTAACGGACTCAGAGTTACAGGAACTGGAGACCGTAGCCTATAAGGAATTGAACAGGGTTACCAACAAGAGGAATACCGAACTGGAATCGCTCCGCACCCGTCACAAACGTGCACTGGACGATCTCGACTATATCATCAGGGAACGGATATCATTTGTGCGTAACGGGATGATGACCATGCAGCAGGTAAAGGACGAGGAACACCGCCTGAAGGATGAACTTTCCTCGATCCAGCACGAAATAGGCACTTATGAGGAATCCACAAAAAAAATGCTCGAGTACGTGGTCACCTTTTCGGATCTGGTCAAAAATCGGCTTAAGGATTTTGTAAGGTTCCAGGCGGGTGAAAAATCAGAGGTACTACGGAGCATTTTTTCCGAACTCTCCATCAAGGACGGAATCCTGAAATACCACGCAAAACAAGGCTATGATAGACTGTTGGCTCGTTTTGCGCCCCTTCATGGGAACTCGGGCTGCCCGCATTACATCGTTTCCGAACTCTGTGAGATTTATCCGCAGGTGAAAAAGAGTATGGAGCAGCTTAGGAGGACGCCTTTTAAAGTATAGCTGTGAATTGTGCGGTGAGCTTTTATAAATCTTTAGTCGCACAATTGTTTTGGTTTTAGAGCACTAGGTAATTAGATACTGAATAACCGAATTAGGATCTATCCATAATTTCACAAGTGCCCCACTTGAACCCATTTTAATAAGATTTACTCTTTTCTGTGGTGATATAATAAATGATTCTCCTGAATTTATAAAAATTTGAGTTGGTTTAATGTTAGTAAATTCTTGATTTCTCTCCGTTACAGCTATTGCAAATTCCTATAAATCGGACGTATTTTTGTTATACAGAATAATTTATTTTTCACGAGAATAAATCTAAGTAATTTTTCCCATAATGTCTAACCATACTCTTACAGCTAAAGCTATAGGTCATCTAAAAAAAGATGAGATACTAAGAAAATTAATTGATGAAATAGGAATTATTGAGCTTGGAGTTCCAAACCCAGAGAACAGTTTTAAAAGTCTTGTAGAAATAATTGTCGGGCAACAATTGTCGGTAAAAGCTGCAAAATCAATAACAGAAAGAATACATGGTAAGTTTGGTGAAAATTATGATGCGTTAGATTTTATCAACTCCGATTTAAATGAATTGCGACAAATAGGAATATCAAGTCAAAAAGGATCTTATATTCTGAATTTGGCTGAATGTGTTAATGAGAATCAAATAAAATTCGAATCACTCAAGGAATTACAGAATGAAGAAGTAATAGATTACCTTACAGTAATTAAAGGAATCGGAGTATGGTCAGCTAAAATGTTTTTAATTTCAGTAATGAAACGTACGAACATTTTTCCTTTGGAGGATCATACCTTCAAAAACCAATTGATAAAACTATACAATCTAGATGAAAATAATTATAAGAAAGAAATAACTAGATTGAATCACTTTTGGAATCCATATCAAACATTCGCCGCAAAATATATGTGGAAATCTAAAGACAAAAAGGTAGTGGTTGGCAAAACTCAATAAATTTAAAAATGGTATGACAGAAAATTTAAGGATAATAGACTTATTTGCTGGAATCGGTGGAATTCGTTTAGGGTTTGAAAAGCTTGGGGCTAAATGTGTCTTTTCCTCGGAATGGGATAAACATGCACAAGACATGTATGAGGCTAACTTCGGAGAAAGGCCTTTTGGAGATATTAACAATATTTCCCCTTCAGAAATTCCAGATCATGATTTTCTATTAGCAGGCTTTCCCTGTCAACCATTTAGTATAGCTGGTAAGCAACTTGGGTTTGCGGATACGCGAGGGACTTTGTTCTTTAATATTGAAAGTATTCTACGGGAAAAGAAACCTTATGGTTTTTTATTAGAAAATGTACGTAGATTAACAACGCACGACAAAGGTAGAACTTTCAAAGTAATCCTTGAAAAGCTAAATGCCTTGGGATATACAGTCTATTTCAAGGTTCTTAACTCACTTAATTATGGGATCCCGCAAAAAAGAGAAAGAATTTATATAGTTGGATTTAGGGAACCTATTCATTATCGATTCCCTGAACCTATCTCTCGATATAAACCGCTGATAGAGTTTTTAGACAATGATACGGACGTACCTGATAAATACTTTGTCAGTAAGGCCATAAAGGAAAAGAGGATGCAAAAGGTTAAACCTAATCCTCCTTATCCAGGAATATGGCATGAAAACATTGGGGGTAACATTTCAGCTTTACCATATTCTTGTGCATTGAGGGCTGGAGGGAGTTATAATTATCTGCTGGTAAATGGTATTAGGCGTCTTACAGGAAGGGAAATGCTTAGACTTCAGGGTTTTCCAGAGGATTTTATAATAAATGTATCGTATACACAAGTCAGAAAGATTGCTGGAAATTCAGTTACAGTACCCGTAATTGAAATGATTGCTAAAGAGATAATGAACTCGTTAAAAAATAAACAACCAAAAGTTGATGCAAAACAACTGGAATTTAGTCTGAAATAATGGATTTAAACAAGGCAATAGAATCATTAGATAAAATAATAAAAAAATCACGTGTCCATCTTTATAAGCCTATTCAGATAGCGGAGATACTTCATAGAGATAGAGTCAATCAGGATATTGACCCTATGGATTTAGAAACTTACAGGACCAAATCGAAGAAGTGGCGGGACATAGTTTGCTTAAGATTTTTAGGTAGGGTAAGTACGTCGTCTGCTAAATATCAGGATGACGTTTTCAGCGAAACAGCCGTGCCTCCTCTCGCCATTGCAACTTTAAGCCAAGAAAACAGAAAGACTGGTGGTAGAATAGAGGCATATATTTATACAAAGTTTAAAGAACGATATAGTCAAATGTCCTCTGCTCTAAATTACACCAAGAAACATGGTAGAGGTACTTTTAATTTACTAGAGTTTCTTGATTTGTTCTGGAAAGAACCCGGTCTTCGTAGAAGCATTGACAAGATATATGAAATAATAGTGTATTCACTTTTTTCTGTTGTAGTGGACGAACTTAATGTTGAAATTGAGGTTAGTATTGATCCTTCAAAGATTGGATTGTTAAGGGAGTTTGAAGTATTCGCTGAAAAAGTAATCTGTATAACCCCAGACAGTTTAAGTAATCGTACTAAAGCTTCTATTAATAGAGTTGGAGTCACAAACGCTGCAGATAGGGGGCTTGATATGTGGGCTAATTTTGGGCCAGCTATCCAAATCAAGCATTTGTCATTAGATGAGAATATCGCTCACGAAATTGTGTCTACAGTCACATCAGATAAGATAGTTATAGTATGTAAAGATTCTGACAAATTTTCTATCGAGAGTTTATTTGGTCAATTAGGGTGGATGTCTAGAATTCAAAGTATTGTATCGGAAAGTGAGTTGGTGTCATGGTACGAAAAAGCATTGAGAGGTTCCTTTTCGGAATCTATTGGTCCTAAATTGATAAAATCTATTAGCGATGAAATTGTTCTAGAATTTCCTTCGTCCGACGATACCGATTTTATGGAGTTTTTCAATACAAGAGGATACGATAAATTTCTGTAGTTTCTACTGATAAATGGAATCACCTTATATTATTGATATCCTCAAGTCTTATGAATACAATGAAGACTCCAATACATTGAAACTTTTTGATGATTTAGTTCAAGTAAGGAAAAGAAAATTCTATTTGAAAAGTGAATTTATTAAGGTTTTAAAATGGAAATCACCTAGACCACTAAAGTATTACAAAGAAAACCCAGAAGAATATATTGAAGAAGTTACTCGGCTTGCATTGAATCAATCAAATGATAAGCTGAAGATTCATATTTTGACAGCACTAAATGGTGTTAGCTATCCTGCAGCATCAACATTGTTAATGTTTTATGATATGGAATCTTATCCAGTAATAGATATAAGAGTTTGGAAGCTACTTTACGAATTTAATCTTGTTAAAAATAATCAGAGGGGCCAAAACTTCACCATTAATCAATGGAGTGAATATTTATCAGTTTTAAGAGACCTTTCAAATAAAATGGAGTTTTCAGTTAGAAAAACCGAAAAAGTTTTATTCGATTTTCATAAAAAAGAGCGACCTGACAAGCTCTATTCATGATTTCGTATCGATGAGTAAAATTAACTTTTTTACAGATTGGGCTTGAAAAACCCGTATACTGCAAAACCTTGTACATACTCTACACTGGGTATGCCATGAAGAAACATCCAAGATGGAATAACAAACCATCCCGAAGGAATCCCCACATTAGTTACATAGGCCAGACCAACTTCCGCAATGACGGGAAGGAGTTTGGTATTTTCCAGAAGGACCGTTTGATGCACATGTACATCTTGGGAAAGACCGGGACTGGAAAGACGACTTTGCTCCAGAACTTGATCAAGCAGGATATCTACCGCCACCGTGGGATCACCCTCTTTGATGTACACGGTGACCTTATCAAAAACATTGTTCCATTTGTTACCCACTACCAGAGACAAGGAGATCTGGTTCACTTGGATGTGTCCGATCCAAAGATAGATATTGGGTACAACCCCCTCCGAAAGGTGAGTTACGGTAAACGTTCGCTTGTCTGTTCGGGTATCTTGGAGGTTTTGGAAAGGCTCTGGGGGAAGTCTTCGTGGGGGTCGAAGATGGAGCATATATTGCGGATGGTGATCCTCAGCTTGCTTGACCAGCCCTCTGTTGATTTTTCGGATATCCTAAGGATGCTGGGTGATGAATCATATCGGTATAGTTGCCAGAAGCATATTGTCAATGAAGATATCCGGAAGTTTTGGGAACACGAGTTTAGTAAGTATACCAAGACCGACCTGCTGCCGGTCTACAACAAGATCGGTGGGTTTCTGGCACACCCCATTGTCCGCAAGGTCCTGGTAGGGAATCCAAAGCAGATCTCGCTACGGCAGATCATGGATGGAAAACGCATCCTGGTCTTGGACTTTTCCAAGGGGGTGTTGGGGATGGATGCAGCCCACATCCTATCGTCACTCTTCCTCTCATCCCTTGCCTCGGCAGCCTTTAGCCGTATAAGTGTTCCAGAAGAAAAGCGTACCATGCACTTCATCTACCTGGACGAGTTCCACAACTACACGAACTCGTCCTTGGTCCACATGCTCTCGGAATTGAGGAAGTTCAAGGTAGGGCTCGTTATGGCCCACCAATACAAGGACCAGCTTACCCCAGAGATTCGCAGTGCCATTCTGGGGAACGTGGGGACGATCATCTGCTTCCGCTTGGGACAGGCCGATGCCCGTTACATGGAGAAGGAATTCTACCCAGTCTTTACCACCATCGATTTTATTTCCCTTGAGAATTTCGATATCTACCTCAGGTTGATGATCCGTGGGAAACCTTCGAGGCCCTTTTCCGCTACGACACTTCCGTTCTGAGCCTTCGTAAGGTATACTGTCTGTATGAACCTCGCCTTTATTGATGGACAGAACCTGTACATGGGGACCATGTCCAGTGATAACCCATGGAAAGTGGATTTGTTCCGGTTTAGGGTATACCTAGGGAAAAAATACGGTGTCTCGAAAGCATACTATTTTCTTGGTTTTGTTCAGGAGGATAACCAGGAATTGTACGAACTGATACAGGAAGCAGGTTTTATCCTGGTGTTCAGGCAGCACAACCCTGCCATGTTCGGCAAGAAGAAAGGGAACGTGGATACCGATATCGTTTTCAACATAATGAAAAAGATGTTAAGGGGCGGGGGGTTCGATAAGATTGTTTTGGTATCCGGTGATGGGGATTACAAAATCTTAGTCGACTTCCTTATTGAAGAGGGGCGGTTTGCTAAAATCCTCTTTCCCAACAGAAGGGCTTCATCCCTCTATAGGGATATCGGTTCGGAATACTACGATTATCTGGACAACGGTGATATAAAAAGGAAAGTTGCAAAAGAAAAGGGCTCCTTAGGTAGTTAGCCGTTCGGATCCCTTTTCGTCGTAATGTACCCTTACCATAGCAGAATTTGCGTTCAAATCCAAGCTATAAAGGGTAGTTATCCACAGTTTTGAAATATCAGTTTCTGACACATAGACCACAATTCCATATTGTGGTCTTTTCGTTCGTCATGTATATCATGCCACTTATCACCCCTCAAATACCACTCCCCACGTTTGTATGGCTGCCTGCAAACCCGATGTTACTTTTTCCTTCACAAATCAATAGAACAGTATGATATGAAACGAAGTTCCACAATCCCCATTGGTCCTGTTTGGGCTTTTTGGTTGTGTATTGCGATGGTTAAAAACCGTATAATGCGGATTTTTTTGATTCCGTCACACTACAAAGCAAGACCGCACTTTACAACCAAATACCCGAAAACCAATTTACAAGCACCCAATACCCAATAGAGAATCATGAAAACCCCAATACCATACTACGGCGGCAAGCAGGGTATGCTGCGGCACATCCTCCCCCTGATACCCGAGCACAGGATATACACCGAAGCCTTTTTCGGGGGTGGTGCCGTCTTCTTTGCCAAGCCCCCATCGGAGGCAGAAACCATCAACGATACCAACAGCATGGCGGTGAACTTCTACGAAGTTGCCAAGACCGATTTCGATTCGCTAAAAGCGAAGGTTGAAAACACCCTTTTCTCAAGGACTACTTATAGCGTGGCCTGGGCGGTCTACAGGGCACCGCACCTCTTTGATAAGCTGCAACAGGCCTGGGCCTTCTACATAGCCACCACGATGGGTTTTGCCACAACCATTGGCTCATGGGGTTACGACAAGTACGGAACAAGGGTCAAGTCCTTTGTCAATAGAAAGATTGCATTCGGCGAAAGCATCCCCAAGCGGCTGGAGAACGCACAGATCGAGTGCAACGATGCCTGCAAAGTCATTGCAAGCCGTGATGCCGAGGATGCCTTCCACTATGTTGACCCACCGTATGTCGGGACTTACCTAGGCCACTACAAGGGATATACGAAAGAGGATTTTAAAAGACTCCTTGACTGCCTCTCTGAGGCCAAGGGTAGGTTCCTTCTGTCTTCCTTCCCATCTGAAATCCTAAAAGAATACACCGAAAAGAACGGATGGCACAGCCGATCCTTCGAAAAGCCGCTTTCGGCAAGGAAGGTCGGGGCGGGGACGACCCGTACCTCCAAGAAGACCGAAGTGTTGACAGCCAACTACCCGATCTGAACCACCCGAGAACAAAAAAAAGAAAAACAGCCGTGAAACCACCCCCACCCCAAAAGGGGGAACGCCCCCATTAAAAGGAAAACCAACATATAACCAATAACAATTCAATATGAAAAAAGTAGTAGACAAGACCGTGGACTTCGACCTGTTGGGCGCCAAAGGGGACCCCTTGGTGATCACGCTCGGTTTCGTCATCCGCGCACGCAGTGGGGGATGGACACCGGATGAGATCAACAAGGTACTCAGGGAGGCACAGGGAAAAGGTTATGACCATTTCCTGGCCGTCATGCACAACCACTGCAACCCAAAAGACAGCCAGTAGACCCACAACCAGAACAGGATCAATAACCAGCGGTGGACCGCCGCATAAACACCGGATACAAATGGAAATTACACAGAAAACCGTCCTGAGGCACTTCCTCGGGACACTAGAAAAACAGATGGAGGCCATGAAGGTTTCCGAGATCAGCCCCTTCTTCAAGGATTATTTTACCCATGAAGAGCTGATCGATATCATCCAATGGATGTATGACCCCAAAGACCTGAAACACATA
>JANQKN010000085.1 GCA_028281065.1 Flavobacteriaceae bacterium
TCGAAAACCGCCCAAGCATCGTACATTAAAATAGCACTGTGAAAAAGGTTTCTGGCATGAACCGTAGGCCTGGCAAAATCGTTTCTAATGGCTTCCAGCAGTTCTTCGTTCCATTCCCTCGCAACGGTATGGTCCTGCGCTTTTACAGGGCTTAAAAAGAGGAAGCAAACCAGTAAGGTGTAAAAGTATCTCATGTTGATTAGTTTTATAAAAAAGTCCCAAAGGACTATAAGATTCTTATACAAAACTTTGCAGGGCCAACTCGTAGCTCTGCAACCCAAACCCAAGGATTACTCCTTTGGCTCCAGCCGAAATATAGGAATGATGACGGTACTCCTCCCTTGCAAAGGTGTTAGAGATGTGTACTTCCACCACAGGGGTTTCTATGGCTTTTACGGCATCGCCTATCCCTACCGAGGTATGGGTATAGGCCGCAGCATTTAAAATGATGCCATCATACGAGAAACCTACCTCCTGTAATGTATCGATCAACTCCCCTTCAACATTGGACTGATAATAAGACAACTCGACTTGGGGGAATTTGTCTTTCAATTGATGGAAGAATTCATCGAAAGAAAGGTTGCCATAAATATCGGTCTCGCGCTTTCCGAGCAAGTTTAAATTTGGGCCGTTGATGATGATGATTTTCATCGATTCAAAAATTTAATTTGGGTGTTGGGTACTTCAAATATAGAACTAAAAAAAGCGGAAGCAAACTTCCGCTTTATCAAACTGTATGGTTTTTATTAATTATTTCCAAGAATCAAGGGAAGGCCACTGTCTCCAGATCCCACCACAACTACTTTACTGTTAGGGGATTCGGATAGTTTAAGGGTCGCTTCTATCCCTTTGTCCTGAAGGATTTTATCGGTAAGGGAAGCACTCAAGATTCGGTTAGCGTCTGCTTTACCCTGTGCTTCGATACGCTGGCGCTCTGCTTCTTTTTCGGCAGTTACCAAACGGAATTCGTACTCCAAGGACTCCTGCTCTTGCTTCAACTTACGCTCGATAGCGTCTTTAATTGTTGGGGGTAACGTTACATCCCTAATTAAAATACCGTTAAGTTGAATATGTTGGTTTTCAACAATCTTCTTGGTTTCTTCAAAAATCTCATCTTGAATGGCATCCCGCTTACTGGAATACAACTGCTCGGGGGTATACCGTCCTACAACACTACGTGCTGCACTACGGATGGCCGGTTTTATAATTCGGTCCAGATAATCGACCCCTTTGGTATTGTGCAGTTTTCCCAATTCGGAAGTAATGGGTTCGTACCAGGCCGTCGCGTCGATCTGAATCTCCAATCCATTGGAAGACAGTACGCGCATTTCTTCAAACAATTGCTGTTGGCGTGTTTCGTAATCGATCACACGGTTCCAAGGAGCGATAATGTGAAAACCAGGTCCTAATGGGGGTTCGTCGGAATCCACACCATCTCCTAAAGTTTCGTATAGCACGGCGGCATGACCTGCATCTATGGTCACTGCCGAATTGACCAATACAAAAATGGCAATGATTAGAATAATAATGATGGGGATCCCTAACTTAGGTAATTTGTCCATAATCTATGTTTTATGTGGTTATTTAAATTATATGAGTCCGTTGTACTTTCTAATGAACCATTCCATGGAAAGGGTCAACACCATAAGAGCCAGCAGGTATTTCCAATCTATTAAAGGTACTACTTTTTGCTCGGTTTTTTGAATGGACCTAAACGAATCGTCATTCAACAGTTCATTAATCATACCTTCACCTTGGTTCAGAAAAAACACATTTCCTCCCGTATGGGTCGCCAATCGGCTTAGTTTTGTTACGTCCGCATTCAAGAATTGTTGCTCCACATTAAAATCCAAAAGGGTAAAGTTCCCGCTTCGAGCCACGTTTTCGTCCTTTACACTAACCATATAGCTATAATCCCCAGCGGGTAAGGTATTGAGGTCTACCTCGTAGTAATTGTTTTTAAGCAACATAGGGAATTGGTAGTTCTCTTCGGTTTCTTTATGGGTAACCGAAATGAGTAACTGGGCGCGGTTGTCGAACACAAAGTTCTGATCAAAATATTGGGCAGAAATCAACAAAGGGTTATTGTTATAGTAGAAAGTCTCTGCCGTTACCTCCAAGCGGCTTCTCCTTTTGTTGGAAGCCAAGTATTGTACCATCCTGCCAATAAAATCGTCGAAATCCTGAAAGTTGGACTGCGCTAAATACGATTGTGCCCGCCATCGCCAAATTCCTTGAGCATCCCATATGGCATGTCTCCTACCGTTATTGTCCAGCGAAGCAAACAGAGGGGATCCTGTAGTAAAGCCATTAATGGATTGTTGCAAAACAACTTCG
Source organism: Flavobacteriaceae bacterium (assembly GCA_028281065.1). Lineage (GTDB taxonomy): Bacteria > Bacteroidota > Bacteroidia > Flavobacteriales > Flavobacteriaceae > Aureisphaera. The sequence continues at coordinate 2,338 of JANQKN010000085.1, forward strand.
TGGGGAACCAAAACATTTAAATCCCCAAACTCGGTCTTCAATGGGGGGAAATCTTCAAATCCTACATCTTCCACAGCAAACGATCCGTAATTAGGATTCAACTGCCCGGAAACGGACTCGCTCTCCAGAGTAGATTCTTTCTGAAAGTTGTCCTGAACGTTGTTCAAGAAGTTCCAATCCGTTTCCAAGCCCGTAAAAACCCAAGTATTCTTCTTAAGCCGTTCGATAGCCATATACACCGAAGTGAACTTCCGGTTGGGTTGGTACAGAATGATGAGTTGGTGATCATTCAGTAAATCAACTGCTTCCGAAGGCTTCGCAAAAGTAACCTTACGTTGTTCGTTGCTTTCAATCGCCTTTTTTAGTGTTCCCATATCCGGATGAAGTATATCACTTACAACCAGCACATTGGTGGATTGATCGATCACCTCTACCGCAAAGGCTTTTCCATTGTTCACCTTGTTCTTCTCTTCTTCCAAAGGAAGCAACTGTGCATAATACCGCTGAAGTCCTACACTCGTCGCGGGTAGTGTTAAATTTATGGTTTGGGTGTTGTTTTCCTTGGTAAAAGACAACTCTTGTGAAAAAACGGATGCTCCGGATTTCGAAATGGTAAAGCGTCTGTTTACAGGTGTTTCGCCACTGTATACCAAAACAGCTTCCACAGGAAACTGATTCTTTAAAAAGGAATATTTGTTGGTGTTTAACTGTTCGATTTTTAAATCCACGTAGGCGGTAGAATCCCCAACAATAACAGGAAGAACCTTGTTAGTGTAGGAATTCCCCAAAAACTCGTAGTCTTGCCCTAGTGTCTGATTTCCATCGGTAATGAGCACTGTGGGTGCCAGTTCGTTTTTAAACAACTCATTGCTGGTCTTAAGCGCACCGTGTATGTTGGTTTTCTTATCGGTAAAAGACAGGGAATCCATTTCGGAAAATTCGCTTCCGAAACTATAAAAGCTCAAATCGAATTTATCGTTGAGATCCGTGTTGGCATTGAGGCTTTCCACAAAGCCAAGTACCTCCTGCTCCTTCTCCAATTCGACTACAGAGGAAGAGTTATCCACCAAAACCGTTAGTTTCGGCTTCTCTATGGTATAGGTATTACTTCTGAATTTTGGGTTAATGAGCAATAAAAACAGGCTTAGCAGTGTAAAAAACCGTAGCACACCAAAAAGAAATCGAAGACGCTTGGTATACTTGGTCTTGTAACCATACATAAACAGCACCAAAGCCAGTGCCACCACAACCGAAATCACTATGTAAAGTATGGTTTCTGCTATCAAGACTTCAATTCATTATTGCTACACTTGCCCAGTGTGCAAGGGATTATGTTAACATTCCTCCGTCTACATTCAATACCTGCCCTGTCACGTAAGCGGAAAGGTCACTGCCAAGGAATACACAGGCATTGGCAATATCTTCTGGGGTTCCCCCTCTTTTTAATGGAATGGCTTCCCTCCAACCTTGTACTACATTTTCGTCCAGTTGGCCTGTCATTTCGGTTTCAATAAAACCTGGAGCTATGGCATTGCAACGAATGTCCCTAGATCCCAATTCCAACGCAACGGATTTGGTAAACCCTAGAATTCCCGCTTTGGAAGCGGCATAGTTGGTCTGTCCAGCATTTCCTTTTACACCAACCACAGAGCTCATATTGATGATAGACCCTTTGCGCTGCTTTAGCATCGTACGCTGTACGGCTTTAGTCATATTAAAAACCGACTTTAGGTTTACCTCGATTACTTTGTCGAAATCTTCTTCGGAAATACGCATCAATAGGTTGTCCTTAGTAATTCCGGCATTGTTAATCAAGATATCGATACTACCAAATTCCTTGAGTACTTCGGCAGCCAATTCCTGCGACTGCTCAAAACTTGCAGCATTGCTCTTATAGGCTTTTACTTTTACACCTGCTTTGCTGGCTTCAGCAGCAATGGCTTCGGCAGCTTCCTGAGAAGAGTTATAGGTAAATGCTACATTGGCTCCGTGCTGGGCGAATACTTCCACAATTCCTTTCCCAATACCCCTACTTCCTCCTGTGATAATCGCCGTTTTTCCTTCTAGTAATTTCATATGTTGGTTGGTGTTAGTTTTTAATTCTATGTTGCTAATTGCTCAAAGATAAAAAAGCCCTGTGATTATGAACAGGGCTTTTGTGTTATTATTTACCTAAAGTTTATCCTAAAACTTCGGCTACTTTCTTTCCTATTTCGGCAGGGGAATCCACCACGTGAATTCCACATTCGCGCATGATCTTCTTCTTGGCTTGCGCAGTATCATCGCTACCTCCTACGATCGCTCCTGCGTGACCCATGGTTCTTCCTGCGGGGGCTGTTTCACCAGCAATAAAACCAACTACGGGTTTGTTGCTTCCGCTTTCCTTGTACCACTTGGCAGCATCGGCCTCTAACTGACCTCCAATTTCACCGATCATTACAACGGCTTCGGTCTCCGCATCGTTAATCAATAATTCAACGGCTTCTTTGGTGGTGGTCCCGATAATAGGATCCCCTCCAATTCCGATAGCGGTAGTGATTCCCAATCCTTGTTTTACTACCTGATCGGCAGCTTCATAGGTTAGTGTTCCTGACTTGGAAACGATCCCTACTTTTCCTTTTTTGAAAACGAAACCAGGCATGATCCCAACTTTGGCTTCTTCTGGGGTAATCACCCCTGGACAGTTAGGTCCTACCAAGCGGCAGTCCTTGTCTTTTATGTAATCGGCAGCCTTGATCATATCGGCCACTGGGATTCCTTCGGTAATGGTAATGATCACTTTAATTCCTGCGTCGGCAGCTTCCATGATAGCATCGGCAGCAAAAGCAGGTGGCACAAAGATTATTGTGGTATCGGCACCTACTTTTTCTACCGCTTCTTCTACGGTATTGAAAACAGGTTTGTCCAAATGGGTCTGCCCTCCTTTTCCAGGAGTTACCCCTCCTACAACATTGGTTCCATACTCAATCATTTGGCCAGCATGAAAGGTTCCTTCACTACCTGTGAAACCTTGTACAATGATCTTCGAATCTTTATTTACTAATACACTCATGAGTGATTTTTTAAGGGTTGAATTTTACGATGCGCAAAGGTAATTTTTTCTCCTTTCTTATAAAAGGAATTTAGACTTTAACCTTGTGGTAAGATTCGGTAGTATCGTCATGGATACTCACAGGCTGGCTTACGGTATGCCCGCGGTACAATTTTCCGTCTTTTACTTCCCAAATAGAGATAAAATGGGCAATCCCCAATTCTTCGTCAGGGTTTTCTATGGTTCGTATGTAGTATTTGTAACGAACGGTTACGTGCGCCCCATCTGCCAACAAATGGCTTACTTCTACCCTAAGGTCTTGGTAGGTACGCCCAATTTCGAGGAAAAAGCCAGCTAAATCATCGTAGTGTAGGATGGAAAGTCCGTCAGAACTATTCCAGATTAACACAACTTCGGGGTGAAAATAGGTTTCGAGTATACTTTTATCGGTAAGGACCTTCGATAGGTAGAAATTTCTTACGACTTCCTTGGCTGATTTGCTCATTCTAGTTTATCTAATTTTTCAATAATATCTGGGATTAAACGTATGGACGCAATCTCTTTGTATTTTTTTCTGAATTCGTCGGCAGGGGTCCCAAAATAGGATTTGCCTCCTTCCAGTGACTTACTAACGCCACTCTGGGCCGAAATCACTGCTTTGGCTCCAATGGTAATACCACTGGTAATACCCACCTGTCCCCAAATGGTCACCAAGTCTTCAATCACCACACATCCTGCAATCCCTACCTGAGAAGCAATAAGGCAACGCTTTCCAATACGGGTATCGTGCCCAACATGTACCTGATTGTCCAGTTTGGTCCCTTCGCCAATAATAGTAGAGCCAGTAACTCCATTGTCTATGGTGCATAATGCACCAATATCTACATTATCTTCTATAATGATATTACCGCCGCTTTTCAGCTTATCGAAATATTCTGGACGGTTTTTGTAATAAAAAGCATCGGCACCCAACACGGTTCCTGCATGAATCGTCACATTGTTCCCTATAATGGTATTGTCATAAATGGTAACATTGGGGTGGATAAGACAGTCATCCCCTATTTTTACATTGTTACCAATAAACACATTGGGTTGAATGATGGTATGAAGCCCAATCTCCGCAGATTCTGCTATTACAGCACGTGCGGGTTCAAAAGGGTTGAAATGATCCGTTAGCTTATTGAAATCCCGAAAAGGATCGTCCGAGATAAGCAGTGCTTTGCCTTTGGGACAATCCACCTTTTTGTTAATAAGTACAACAGTTGCTGCAGATTGCAACGCTTTATCGTAATACTTGGGGTGGTCCACAAAAACAATATCGCCAGGTTCTACCACATGTATCTCGTTCATTCCCAGTACCGGGAAATCGGCATTACCCACGTACTTGCTTCCAATAATGTCGGCAATAGCTGCTAGGGTTTGTGGTTTAGAAAACTTCATTGTTCGGGATTAGGAATCCAAATATAAAAAATCCCATCTCATTATGTTGGGATGGGACTTTAAAATTCGTCTTATTCTTTTACACGCTCTTGGTAGGTCCCTTTTTCGGTTTCTACCTTTATCTTATCACCTTCGTTAATAAAGAGCGGAACATTGACCCTTGCACCGGTTTCAACAGTGGCGGGTTTGGTAGCATTGGTAGCTGTATTCCCCTTAACACCAGGCTCGGTAGCTGTAACTTCCAAAATAACGGAAGCGGGCATATCCACTGAAAGTGGCATACTATCTTCAGAGTTGATGACAACGGTAACTACTTCCCCTTCCTTCATAAGATCAGGGCGGTCCAAGGTATCCTTCTGAAGCTGGATCTGGGAATAGTCTTCCGTATTCATAAAGTGATAGGTATCCCCTTCGTTGTACAAATACTGGAATTTATGGGTTTCCACACGTACGTCGTCGATTTTATGTCCTGCAGAAAAAGTATTGTCTATTACTTTACCAGAGGTAACGCTTTTAAGTTTGGTACGTACAAAAGCAGGGCCTTTACCTGGTTTTACATGTAAAAATTCTACAATTTTATAGATGTCGTTATTGTATTTTATACAAAGTCCTTTTCTGATATCTGATGTGTTAGCCATGCTTTAAATGGGTATTTCTGAAATAGTTATTCTTAAATTAATTTTGGAAGTATCCTTTCATGATTCCTCGTTTGGAATTCTTTATAAACTGAAGGATCTCATCTCTTTCGGGGGTAGCTTCCATTTCCGCTTCTATAATCTGGGCGGCTTGTGTATTGTTATAGCTCTTTTGATACAGGATTCGATAGATATTCTGAATCTCGCTTATTTTTTCAGTCTGATAGCCCCTTCTTCGCAACCCAATGGAATTGATCCCTACATAGGAAAGTGGTTCTCGAGCTGCTTTTACGTAAGGAGGTACGTCTTTACGAACCAAGGACCCCCCGGTTACAAAGGCATGGTTTCCAATCATACAAAACTGATGTACTGCAGTCATCCCCGCCAATACCACAAAGTCACCTACGGTAATATGCCCCGCCAGGGTACTATTGTTGGAGAAAATACAATTATCCCCTACAATACAATCGTGGGCAATGTGGCAATACGCCATGATAAGACAGTTATTGCCAATCACGGTTTTTCCACGGTCTACGGTTCCACGGTTAACGGTTACATATTCACGAATGGTTGTGTTGTCACCAATTTCTGCAGTAGTTTCTTCGTCCTGAAACTTCAAATCCTGCGGAATGGCAGAAATAACAGCCCCTGGAAAAATATTACAGTTCTTCCCAATTCGGGCACCTTCCATGATGGTTACATTGGAACCAATCCAGGTACCTTCCCCGATCACCACATTGTTATGGATGGTAGTAAAAGGCTCTATTACAACGTTTTTGGCAATTTTTGCTCCTGGGTGAACGTAGGCTAACGGTTGATTCATCTAGTTGTTTTTGGTTTTAACAATCTGTGCCATAAGCTCTGCTTCTGTTACCAACTTATCGTTGGCATACGCATTTCCTTGCATGTGCACAATTCCTCTTCTAATGGGCGTGATCAATTCCAAGTTAAACACCAATGTATCTCCTGGGTTAACTTGTTGTTTAAATTTCACATTATTGATCTTCATAAAGAAAGTCAGGTAGTTTTCTGGATCGGGAACGGTGCTCAACGCCAAAATCCCTCCGGTTTGCGCCATGGCTTCCACAATAAGAACCCCTGGCATAACAGGAGCTCCTGGAAAATGCCCTACAAAGAAGGGTTCGTTCATGGTTACGTTCTTTAAACCTACCACGTGTTTTTCGCTCAATTCCAAAATTTTATCTACCAATAAAAAGGGAGGCCTGTGCGGAAGCATATCCATAATGGCATTGACATCCTTTACAGGGGTTTTGGAAAGATCGAACTTGGGTATCTTATTCCGCTTCTCTATTTTGATGATTTTGGAAAGCTTCTTGGCAAATTGGGTGTTGATGGAATGTCCTGGCTTGTTGGCAATAACCTTTCCGCGAATGCGGGTTCCCACCAAGGCCAAATCACCAATTACATCCAACAGCTTGTGTCGAGCAGCTTCATTGGGATGGTGTAACGTAAGGTTATCCAGTATTCCGTTGGGTTTTACCGATATCTTATCTTTTTTGAATGCATGACGCAATCGCTGCATGGTTTCGTCGCTCAATTCCTTGTCAACATAAACAATAGCATTGTTAAGGTCACCTCCTTTTATCAAGCCATGCTCCAAAAGCATTTCTATCTCGTGAAGGAAACTGAAGGTTCTCGAATCGGCTATCTCATCCTTAAAATCGGATAGGTGCTTTAAGGAAGCGTTCTGGGTGCCCAATACCTTGGTGCCAAAGTCTACCATGGTGGTTACTTGGTACTCATCGGCTGGAATGATGGTAATTTCGCTCCCTGTTTCTTCATCGGTATAGGAGATTACTTCATCTACCACATATTCTTCGCGGTCGGCTTCCTGCTCTTGGATTCCTGCTTTTTCGATGGCTTTCACAAAGAACTTGGAGGATCCATCCATGATGGGAGGTTCAGAGGCATTCAACTCTATCATACAGTTGTCCACCTCCATCCCAACCAAAGCAGCCAAAACGTGTTCGGAGGTTTGGATTTTTACGCCTCTCTTTTCCAGATTGGTTCCCCTTTGGGTATTCACCACATAATTGGCATCGGCTTCTATTACGGGGCTTCCTTCCAAATCTACCCGTATAAAAGCATAACCATAATTCTCGGGGGCAGGTTTAAAGGTTATGGTTACCTCTTTTCCTGTATGGAGTCCCACTCCAGTAAGCGAAACTTCTTTTTGTATGGTACGTTGTTTGGCAACGCAGTTAGTCATCTCCATTATTTTTTTCTAGGTTGTTTAGTCTACCTACAATCTTGGGTAGGTTTTTAAAGTACACATAGCTCTTGTTGTAATCCCCATAGTTTAAGGCGGGGGATCCTTGCAGTACTTCGTTGTCCTTTACATTTCTTCCTATACCGCTCTGCGCCTGTATCCGTACGTTGTTGCCAATAGTGATATGGCCTACAATTCCTACTTGTCCACCAATAAGGCAATTCTCCCCTATCTTGGTAGAACCTGCAATTCCTGTTTGGGCAGCAATGGCCGTGTTTTTGCCAATCTCCACATTATGGGCAATCTGTATTTGGTTGTCCAGCTTAACACCGGTTCGTATTACGGTCGACCCCAAGGTGGCCCTGTCTATGGTGGTTCCAGCTCCCACATCAACGTAATCCTCTATAATAACATTACCTGTTTGTGGCACTTTTTGGAATTCCCCCTTTTCGTTGGGAGCAAATCCAAAGCCATCGGCCCCGATAATAGCACCACTGTGGATGACACAATTGTTACCTATAATAGTTTCTGAATAGATTTTAGAACCCGCAAAGACTACAACATTATCACCTATGGTTACATTGTCTCCTATATATACATTAGGATAAATCTTGGCATTCTTGCCTATGGAAACATTTTCGCCCAAGTAACTGAAGGCCCCTACATAGATGTTTTCTCCATAGGATGCCGAATCGGCAATAAACACGGGTTGTTCGATCCCCGTTTTGTTCATTTTTACTTGGTTATAGTATTCCAATAGTTGGGAAAAAGCTTTGTAGGCATCCTCAACACGGATCAAAGTCGTTTTTATAGGGCTTTCTGCCACAAAATCCTTATCCACTATGGTAATGGAAGCATCTGTGGTATAGATGTAGGGCTTGTATTTTGGGTTTGCAAGAAAAGTAAGACTCCCTTGGGTCCCCTCTTCAATTTTAGCCAATTTGGAAACTTCTACAGATTCGTTCCCTTCTACTTCACCTTCAAGTATGCCTGCTATTTGGTTGGCTGTAAATTTCATTTTCGGTTTTGAGTGTTGCAAATATAAAAAAAGCAATACTAATCTTTTTTAGGATAGCAGATATAATATTTTACCACCCGTTTGGACAAAGCTTCGATGTTTAATTGATCACTGGCTTTGGCCACATCGACCACCTTACCGTTCTTTCGGATCAAGTTTATGGTATCCTTGTCCATACGGTAGGCTTGATTGCTAATGCTCCCTTGGAACACAAAATAAGATGCTTCATGTTGGGAAAGGTTGTGTTGTTCACTAACGATCTGTATGCGTTCTTCCATTTTCGCTTTGGGAATGGGCTTGTTTTTCAATTTTATACGTAATAATTTTCGGTTAAGCAGCATTTGGGAAAGCTCGGAAAGGACAAAATCGTCATGGTTTTGCCAAGACTTCATCGCAGAGATAATGTCGTAATCGTCCAACTTGGAAAAGGTATCCAGCATTTCGGTCGAAAAATTCAGAGGTTCGATGTTATTCTTCAGAAAAAAAGAAAGTGCATCACTAGCAGGTAAGTCCTGCCCAGACTGTGCCAATTCCTTGGCCCTTTTCAGTAAGTGCAGCAATAACTGCTCTGCTACCAAACTTGTCTTATGCAGATACACCTGCCAATACATGAGTCGACGTGCAATAATGAATTTCTCGACGGAATAGATCCCCTTCTCTTCCACCACCAGGGCATCGTCCTTTACATTAAGCATGGTGATAAGGCGTTGCGAATTCACATTCCCTTCGCTCACCCCTGTATAAAAACTATCTCTGCGTAGGTAATCCAAACGGTCCATATCTAATTGACCCGAAATCAATTGATGCAGGAACTTTCGGGAATATTCATTTTTAAAAATGGTAATGGCGAGATCCAAACGGCCATCGAACTGACGATTCAGTTCATTCATAAACAACAATGACAATTCTTCATGACTCACATTGTCTACAATACTGTGCTCCATGGCATGCGAAAAAGGGCCATGACCTATGTCGTGCAACAAGATGGCAATGTAGAGTGCCTCCTCTTCTTCGCTCGAGATTTCCACGTTCTTAAACCTTAGTACCTGTACGGCCCGTTGCATAAGGAACATAGCTCCTAAGGCATGGTGAAATCGGGTGTGCTGCGCCCCAGGGTATACCAGATAGGACATCCCCATCTGGGTAATGCGGCGTAACCGTTGGAAATACGGATGCTCTATCAACTCGAAAAGTAGGGCGCTGGGAATGGTTATAAAACCGTAAATAGGGTCGTTAACAATCTTGAGTTTATTCTTGGATTTCAAACTTTAACTTTTAATTAATAATTTGTAACGACACTATAAAATACTATGGCGGTATTTTTGATGTTATAGTATCACTGCCACTTGCAGCTTTACCAATCTTAATTTCAAAAACAAATATACATATATGAGCGAGATAAAAGTACTTTGGGTAGACGATGAAATAGACCTCTTAAAGCCACACATTATTTTCCTGGAAGGACGCAATTACAAAGTAACCACGGCGCAGAGTGGTACGGAAGCTCTTCAGGAAATAGGCAGGGATAGTTTCGACATCGTATTCCTGGACGAAAACATGCCCGGGCTAACGGGATTGGAAACCCTCGCCGAAATCAAGGAACAACAGGCTACCCTCCCCGTGGTGATGATCACCAAAAGTGAGGAGGAATATATTATGGAAGAGGCCATTGGTTCCAAAATAGCCGATTACCTTATTAAGCCCGTAAATCCCAATCAGATTTTATTGAGCCTAAAAAAGAACCTGGACCATTCGCGTTTGGTATCGGAAAAAACGACTTCCAGTTACCAACAGGAATTCCGTAAGATTGCTATGGATATGTCCATGATCAATTCGCACCAGGAATGGGCGGAGCTCTACCAAAAATTGGTCTACTGGGAATTGGAGCTGGAAAACATCGAGGATTCGGGGATGTTCGAGATTTTGGAATCCCAAAAAATCGAGGCCAACACACAGTTCTGTAAGTTTATTGACAAGAATTACCCCAACTGGTTTGGCAACGACGACGATGCGCCCATTATGTCGCATACCTTATTCAAGGAAAAGGTTGTTCCCCGATTGGCCAACCAACAGACCCTTTTGGTAGTGGTGGACAATTTGCGCTACGATCAATGGAAAGCGTTTGAGCCTTATTTAAACAATGCCTATAAGAAGCAGGAGGAGGATCTCTTTTACAGTATCCTGCCTACGGCGACCCAATACGCACGTAACGCTATCTTTTCTGGGTTAATGCCCAGCGATATGCAGAAGCTGCACCCCAACTGGTGGCTCAACGATACAGATGAAGGTGGAAAGAACATGTACGAAAAGGACTTTTTGGGGGCACAGTTAAAACGACTGGGGATGAACCTTAACTGGAGTTACCATAAGATCTCCAGTTTAAAACAGGGAAGGCGTCTTTCTGAAAACTTTAAAAGCCATAAGAACGAAGACCTAACAGTGATTGTCTACAACTTTGTGGATATGCTGTCGCATGCCAAGACGGAGATGGAAGTAATCAAGGAATTGGCCTCTACCGACAAGTCCTACCGTTCGCTTACGGAAAGCTGGTTTAAGAATTCCCCCTTAATGGAAGTAATACAACAGGCGTCCCAGCTGGGATTCCAGTTAATCATAACCACCGATCATGGGACTATTAATGTAAAGAACCCATCGAAAGTGATTGGTGACAAGAACACGAGTCTTAATTTACGGTACAAGACCGGGAAGAGCTTAACGTATGAAGATAGGGATGTATTGGCGGCCAAGGACCCGAGCAAGATTCACTTACCCAGCATAAACATGAGCAGTTCGTTCATCTTTGCCAAGGGGGATCTGTTTTTTGCCTATCCCAATAACTACAACCATTATGTAAGTTATTACAGAAATACCTACCAACATGGTGGGGTTTCGTTGGAAGAAATGATCATTCCGTTCGCGGTATTGTCGCCAAAATAGAATATTTGTAGGAATTTACTGATTTTCATACATTTAATCGGCAATTTGGGCGGATAGTCGGAAAAAATTATATATTTGTTACAGCCCTTAGATCATGAAACATACTTATACATTACAGGAATTACCTGAAGTTGCTGGAATGGTTTTGAGCAACGCACCCACCAAGACCCTGTTGTTTTACGGGAAAATGGGCGTTGGTAAAACCACCTTGATCAAGGAACTGGCAAAGAAGCTAGGCGTCCAGGACACCATTAGCAGTCCGACCTTTTCTATTGTAAACGAATACGCCCTGGACGAGGAAAAGTTATACCATTTCGATTTTTACCGTTTGGAAGATGAAGAAGAAGCCTTGGATATAGGTATCGAGGATTATTTCGATTCTGGCTATTGGAGTTTTGTGGAATGGCCCGAGAAAATCGAATCGTTGTTGCCCGCAAGTGCAACCCCCATAGAACTAACCAAAAACAAAAACGGAAGTAGAACAGTAAACATTTTGCCGGTGAGATAAAATTGCAACTTTTACATACACGATTCGCCTACTTTATAATGTTAGTCCCCAATCCCCCCTTCATTATTGAAGAGGGATTCTTTTGCCTTAGGGCAAACTATACAAAATACGGCGAACGTTTTTGATATACTTGTTTTTTTTCGTGATAGGTTTGTAATATAAACCTCACAAAAAACTAGTATTATGAAATTCAAAAACTACCTTTTTCTCGTTGCAATTTTAGGCGCCTTCTTATTTGTTTCCTGTACTCCAGAGAACATCGAAGATGAACAAACAGAGCAGCAAGTCGACAGAGAAATGGAGCCACTTAACAACGGATAGAAAGTCGTTAGTGGTTGGTGGCATCATTGTTTTTTTGATTGCGATATCACCATTTATCTTTTACACATATGAAGATTTCCCAAAGGATTCCCAACTTTGGGAAACTTCTTTTTTTACAGTAGAAACAGCTTTCCCTAGTTGGTATGCCTTTGCTTGGTATTTTCACGGAAAGTTTATCCCTTTATATTTACTTCTTTTGTGGTTTTTCACCTGTAAACACTGGTGGCACTGGATTATTTTGGTACCCATTGCTATGTATACCTTCCAGTTATGGGGAGTAATTAACCAAAGTAACGATCTTGACTCTTTGGAATTTTACTATCTAATACCACTAATGCTGATAGTCGTACCAGCTGTTTATCTCATTAGAGCAAAGCTGTTTGCTAAAATCCGTGGTGCTGACTTAAAGTCTTTTGAAGAAGAACTGGGACAAAAGCGTACGGTTTGGCAACAAATCAAGGATTTGTTTAACTAAACCTTCTTTTTCTCCAGCTCCTTAATATAATAGGAAGGATAGATTCCATACTTTTTATAGAAGCCCCGGGAAAAGGATTCGGTATTTTTAAAACCGCACTCTTCGGCAATGGCCTTAATGGTGAACTTGCGGTACAATTCCTGGGAAAGTAGTTCGGTAATGCAATACTCCAACCGTAAATCGCTGAGGTATTGCGAAAAGCCTTTCCCTTTTTTGCCATTGATCACCCGAGAAAGGTAATTGGAATTGGTATCCAACTGTTTGGCCAAGTTGTTGAGACTGATTTTAGAATCGACAAAACCTTTGTTATTTTCAAACTGTTGCAAGCCACTTAGGATATGGGCTACGATCTCTGGATCTATATCCAAAGGTTCCTTGGCACTTTTACCTGCCTTTGCAATGGGATTCTTTGGGTTTTCAGGTTGTATCAACGCCTCAAATCGCTTCTGGAATAACCGCTGCCTACGGTAGTAATAGCCCAAAAAGCCAACAGCAACTAGTAGTGCAATTCCTCCACCCCACAACAACCGCTGATTACGCTGTTCTTTTTCCTCCAGAGAGTCGATAAGTTCTTGTTTTTCTTCCAACAGCTTTGGAGTTTCGAACTCACGAATATGCCTAGGTCCTACTTTCAAAAATTGCCCCTTCATAATGCTATCAAAATCAATTAGCTTTGTTAAGTACTCTATCTGCTTGTTTGCATTAGACTTATCTTTATAGAATTTGAGAAGTTCCTGAAAAACTCTTCTTCTATATGGCAAAACATTAATTTCATTTTTATCATAAATCGAATCTGACAATTCTAAATAGTGAATCCCATCTTCAAAGCCCTCTTTATCTATATTTAGAAAACCCAAATAACTGTAAGCGTCAAAAAGTGAACCGGGGTTGTCTCTAGACAATGATATATCTATCAGTTCATTAGCATTCTTAATTGTCTCATCGTAATTCTCATCATAATAATTAATCTCCAACAAGCAATTTATATATATTGACTCATATCTTTTTTTATTATATCCATCATAAATATCAAGTCTTTTTTTATACTCCTGAAGCATAAGTCTTGCATTTTTTAAATCCCTGATATGAATGTAATAGTTAACAAAGGCGAAATACGAAACCAGTTCATTATCTATGACATGTGTTTCTATTTCGTTTTTTCTTCCTTTTCTTATTGTTTTTAATAAGTTATCCCTAAACTCAGGACTAATTATTAATTCGTGCCTCTTTTTAAGATAATTTAAGGCTATATCAGAATCTCCCCACCACATTTGAAGATCTATCAAAAAATACAATGAATACAATTCTTGACTTATGTTGCCTTTATCCTTAGAATTGGAATAGCCCTTATAAAAATTATCTAATGCCTGTTCATTATCAATTCCTAAATAATAATACCCTTTGAACAGATATCCTTGCCCTGGATAAGTAATATGGTTAATGTCGCTGGTTAGTTCTATTATGCTATCCGCAAAAGCAATGTTCTTTTCAGGGTGGAAAATCCTAGCAAGCCGATCATATCCCCTTGCCATTTTTATGGTATCCTTCTCCCTTCGTGCCCTATCTAAATAGGCTCTTGCTACTTTTTCAGCTTTAATGGAGTCTTCGTCAACTGTATCGTACAAATCCAACAACTCCTCATCCCTTAACCCTTCCAAATAGGATTGAGTCAATTCTTGGGCGGTAACTCCACACACTAAAAAGAAAAAGAGAAAGCTTCCCCATATATGCATTCGCCCTTTCATATGTGTTAGTTTAGGGTTTTGCTTAGGTTTTTTATATAAAAGGAAGGATAGATCCCATATTTTTTATAGAACCCACGGGAGAAGGATTCGGCATTTTTAAACCCGCACTCTTCGGCAATGGCCTTAATGGTGAACTTGCGGTACAATTCCTGGGACAGTAACTCGGTAATACAATAGTCCAACCGTAAATCGCTGAGGTATTGCGAAAAGCCTTTCCCCTTTTTACCATTGATCACCCTAGAAAGGTAGTTGGAGTTGGTATCCAACTCCTTGGCCAAATTGTTAAGACTGATTTTAGAATCGACAAAGCCTTTGCTGGTTTCAAATCGCTGCAAGCCATTTAAAATATAGCCAACGATTTCTGGGTCGATTTCCAAAGACTCCTTGGTATTTTTATCTGCTTCTGCAATGGAGTTTTTTAGGTTTTCAGGTTGTACCAAAGCTTCAAACCGCTTTTGGAACAACCGTTGCCTACGGTAGTAATAGCCCAAAAAGCCAAGAGCTGCTAACAGTACAACTCCTCCAGCCCATAACAACCGTTGATTACGTTGTTCTTTTTCCTCCAGGGAATTGATGAGTTGTTGCTTTTCTTCCAACAACAAAGGGGTTTCGAACTCGCGGATGTATTTGGGTTCGAAGTAGGTGTAGCCATATTTCAGAACACTATCAAGGAATATTAAACGATTTAAATATTCTATCTTTTTTTCAGTTTTATTTGGTCCAGAATAGTACTTATTTAATTTATCATACAAAATACGGTCATTAGTAGTGTTGAATCTAGTAGTGTCTATTTTAAAAACTGAGTCAGATTTCAGCAAATATTTCAATCCTTTTTCTGCTTCATTTAACCCAATGTAAGACAGCCCATTAAAAAGAAATGCATTTTTATATTCTGTATTACTAAGTAACTGTTTGTCAATGGACATAAGACTATCTGAAAATTTTAATGCGCTTTTAAAATCTCCTAAAAAATAACTTACCTCCATAGAAGCATCCAAAAACCATCTCCTATGACGTGAATAGCTATACCCCCCTTTAAAAGAATTTAGTTGCACTTCCAAGCTATCCAAGTGTGATTTTGCTATATCATATTGCCCTAGCATTAGATAGCAATAAATAAAGCATCTTCTAGACTGTATTTTGTCATTCTTATAATATTTTAATGATTTTCCTCGGTTTGTTTTTCGAGTTGCCTCAAGGCTTTTTAAATAATATTCTTCTGAGTTAACAATTGAATCCCTTTCTTTTTGCAATAAAAGCGCTCTGTTTTTATCCCCAAAAGTTGCTTGCAATGTGGCCATTCTATCTAGAACAAAAATTTTATGAACAGTATTATTTTGTTTTTTGGCTATAGAATAAGCTTTTAAATAGTTTTCATATTCCTTTTTTGTATCATCCATGACCCCATAGTTAACAGCTTTCACTAAATAAGCTAGTCCTGGATAGGTTATATTGTCTAATTCTTGAGTCAATTCTATAATACTATCTGCAAAAGCTAAATTTCTTTTCGGTGAAAGAATCCGAGACAAACGATCATACCCCCTTGCCATTTTAATCGTATCCCGTTCCTTTCGGGCTCGATCTAGGTATGCCCGTGCCACTTTTTCTGCCCTGACAGAGTCCAGTCGAACTTCATTAAACAAATCCAACAACTCCTCATCCTCCAATCCCTCCAAATAAGATTGGGTAAGCTCCTGGGCATTTAGATTCATATATGCAAAGCACAAAAAGAAAAGAAAAACGATATACTTCATCAGCAATAATTAATGGATTCCTATAAGACCTAAGTAAAAGTAGCCATTTCCCACATGGGTCTTTAACCCCAAGTAGCACAATTACACAAAATATATTTAAGCAATTGATTATAAATCATTTACAAAGCTTTCTTTAGCCTGCGATTCAAGAATTGTCATCGTACCATTCGTGAATCGTCATAGCATTTGCTTGTACAAAAACACTACTTCCTCCATTTTTACATTGCTTTTTAAGAAAAAAGCATAACAAGTAATGTCATTTCGGAAACCTATGGCGATGAGAGGGAGAGCCATATCCGAGGTGGCATTGTTTTTTACAAACAGTTTGTGGCAAACAACCCCTTCCCCTTTTCAATTTTATTGTGTAACTTGGTGCAACTAACACCAACCGTGTATGTCGCAGCCAAAATCTCCCTTTACCAAAGCACAATTACTGCCGCAGGAGGAAACCCTGGAAATTACCCATGACAAGAAGGATCTTGTTATTGGGGTGCCCAAAGAGGCTCATTTCCAGGAACAACGCATTTGCCTTACCCCAGATGCTGTAGCTGCCTTGGTCGCTAATGGACACCAAGTGTTGATAGAACGAGGTGCCGGTTTGGAAGCAGGCTACGAAGACAAACAATACAGTGAAGCCGGCGGGCAACTGTCCGAAGACACCAAAAAAGTGTTGGGATGCCCTATTTTACTAAAGGTAGAACCCCCTACCCTTGACGAATTGGAGCACATCAACCCTAAAACCGTATTGATTTCCGCTTTACAATTAAAAGGACGGAACAAGGAATACTTCGATACGCTGGCCAAGAAAAAAATCACAGCCTTGGCGTTCGAATTTATCAAAGACGAAGACGGCAGCTACCCTGCTGTGAAAGCACTTAGTGAAATTGCAGGGACCGCTTCTGTATTGATCGCTTCCGAATTAATGGTAGGCAACGAAACTGGAAACGGCCTTTTGTTTGGTAACATCAGTGGAGTGCCGCCCGTGGAAGTAGTGGTCATTGGTGCAGGTACCGTAGGACAATATGCTGTACGCTCTGCCTTGGGATTGGGTGCCAGCGTAAAGGTTTTTGACAATTCCATCACCAAATTGCGCAGGATACAGTCCAAAGTGGGACAAGCATTATATACTTCTACCATACAACCCAAAAACCTGTTGAAGGCACTACGCCGCTGCGATGTGGCTATTGGAGCCGTTCGGGGGAAAAACCGTTCGCCCGTTATCGTAACCGAGGCCATGGTAGAATGTATGAAACCCGGCGCGGTTATTATAGACGTAAGTGTGGATATGGGCGGTTGTTTCGAAACCACCGAGCTTACTTCCCACGACAAACCCACTGTCGTTAAACATGGGGTAATTCATTACGGGGTGCCCAATATCCCTGCGCGTTACCCAAAATCGGCCTCCGTATCGCTCAGTAACATCTTTACCCCTTACCTACTCGAAATTGCAGAATGCGGTGGACTCGAAGAAGCCATAAGAAGGGATGCTGGTTTAAAAAATGGTTTGTACTTTTACCACGGAATTTTAACGAACAAAGCAGTCGCCGATTGGTTCGATTTACCCTTTAGCGATTCGAATTTGCTCATTTTTTAAGCAAACCTTTACATACACCCTTTTACATGTCTCTATTAAAGCGTTTTGTCTATTACTTTGGAGGATTAATCCTAGGTATTTGTTTCCTCTATTTCTTTATTGGCGGGAGTGGCGCCTCCTGCGAAATGGACTATTTTCCCAATGCCCGTGTGTTGAAAAATATCCGTTTAAAAGAACGCACCTTTTCTGAAGATGTCCTTCGCGAACTCACCCGTCAACAACTCGACACCGCTGCTATTTCCCAGCTTTTGGACGATGGCAATGTGTTGTTTTCTGAAAGCGATACCAAACGGGATTCCTGCAATATTTATGTGATTGAAGGAAAAGTAACCGAGAAACTACTGAAAATCACCGTAGAGAATTGTAATAAAAAAGCAACGGTGAATGATATTTTGGTCGTTCCTGCCAATTAACGGGGTATTGGTCGCCAAACTTGAATCGTTAGCAACTTTTTAACAATTCGCCTTTCTATTCTTATATATCTTTAGCATGCTGAAAATGAATCCTACCTATGCTAAAGAAAATTGCCTGCGTTTTGCTACTCTGTGCTGCGCATTCCCTATTCGGACAAGACAAGTTGACCATTGCTTGGGACGTATCCCTCTCCATGCAAGACAGAAACCTGGAAAAAGAATTTGGCTTTCTCGATACCTATTTCAAAAAATACCCCAATACCCAGACACGGGTCATTCTCTTTAACGGGATTCAATCCACACAAAACAACTTTACGGTAACAAACGGCAACTGGGAAGCTGTTAAGGAGGCTTTAAGTCAGGCCATTTATGATGGTGCCACGGGTTACCAAACCCTTACCAAAGTCTGGCAGGACGGCACTACCCTGCTTTTTACCGACGGTATAGAGAACATCGAGGAAGATGTCCCCTCTTTGGGAAAACAACTTTATGTAATAAACAGTCAACGCGAAAACAACTTAAAAAACCTTCAGTTTCTGGCCCTTTCCAACAAAGGCCGGTTTATAGACCTCACTCCCATAGCAGGTGACGAAAAAGACCAAAATGTTTTCGATGGATACATTCACGGATTGGACGTCCCTATGGAAATCATCACCATTCGGGTAAAAGACACCAATACAAAGGTGAAACCCAACGAAGACGGAAGTTTTGAAATCGCAGCCAACCCTGGCGATGTGGTGGTTTTTGAAGCGCCCGGGGTAACCCCTATCGAAAAAACGGTTTACAACAACGAAGATTTAAACGTTTGGATGGAATACGACGGGGTGGAATTGGACGAAGTGTTGCTGGAAAAGAAAAAGAAACAAGAAGAAGAAACCGAAGAGGTAGATATTGGAAACGGCAGCCAAAAGAAGCGGAATCTTGGCTATGGGGTCACCACCATAGAATCCGAAGACT
>JANQKN010000088.1 GCA_028281065.1 Flavobacteriaceae bacterium
AATACCTGGTTTAGGTTTAAACTGTTAATAGCATCGCCATTGGAGATGGCTGTATTAAAGAGTCCAGCACTGGCATAGTCGGCCTGTCGGTCTGCATTCCATTGTTCCGTATAAAAAACATCGCCGCTAAATTGTCCCGTGATCATAGATCCCAAGTCTACAGCCGTTTCTACAGAGCCCCCACCGTTATAGCGAAGATCGATCACCAAATCGGTGACCCCATCCGCTTGAAATTGGGCAAAAGCCGCATTTAGTTGTGGATCGAAGTCGTTGGTAAAGGCATTGTACATGAGATATCCAATCTTTTGTCCGTTGATGTCCAAAGTACGTACAATATGCACGGGATTCTCTGTATGTTGTTCCTTAACCAAGGCAATGCTTTCCCCTGTGGGCGTCACAGTTTCCCCATCAAAATCGGCCAAACCAATGGTATACCCACTAGGAGACAAGAGGGAACCGAAATTATCACCCGTAATTTGTTGTCCATCTACAGTATTAAAGATCATACCGCGTTGTAGGTTGTTTTGTGCTGCACTGGTGTTGGGAAGTACATAGCGCACATACCCAAATACGTTTCCACTGCCATCTGGGTAAAAGACCAAACCGAATTCCATTCCATTGGTTTCGCTGGTGCCTCCCAGGGCATTTTCCAAAGCAATATAGTCGTCCACAAGGATACTGAAACGATCTTGGGGCGATTTCAGGAAATCGAAAAAACTTTCGGGTGTATCGTAACTATTCAAAAAAGCGTTGTAGGCATCTTGAGTGGAAAAAGCATCGTTAGCCAATTCAGGCGTATCCGCTTTGTATAGGTAAAAGAAATTGAGCCCACGCCATATAAAATCGTTAATGGTTGCCGTGGAGGCAGGGGTTAAATTATCGTCATTATCTTCGAAACAGGAATAACAAAGCAGAAAAACAAAAAGGAAAAGGGGCAAATAGCGCTTTTTCATGGCAAAATTATTTTCAGGAAACTTACTAAATAGGTCTATAAAACCCCTAAAGTACTTACATTATTGTGATTTAAAAATAAAATGTAACAAAAAATAATGTGGGTCGTCGTAAGGATAGAATGGCATTATTTATGTCGGTATACTAACCATCATGAACCAAAAAGAGTTTTTAGCCACTGTGCTACCATATAAGGACAAATTGTACCGTTTGGCAAAACGCCTTTTGGTTTCAGCGGAAGAAGCCGAAGATGCTGTTCAGGAAGTGTATTTGAAATTGTGGAGGGGTAGGGAAAACATAGGAAACTATAAAAACCCAGAAGCTTTTGCTGTAACGATGACGAAGAATTATTGTCTGGATCGGTTAAAATCGAAACAAGCATCCAATTTAAAGATTGTACACAGCAATTTTCAGAATGACGAAAACCTTCAGAAGAAGGTGGAACTCAGCGATGGGGTTAGCCTGGTTTTTAAAATCATGGAAACCTTGCCCGAAAAACAACGGATGGTCCTTCAATTACGGGATGTTGAGCAGTTTGAGTTTGAAGAGATAGCAGAAATGCTGGAAAGCAACGAAACTGCGGTGCGAGTCACCC
>JANQKN010000060.1 GCA_028281065.1 Flavobacteriaceae bacterium
CATTGGAGTTTATCTCAATGTTCGAAAAGATGGGGTGTTTGTTATAGGAAGCCATACCAATCAAAAAACATTTTATTCCCGTGATTGGGAGTTTCAAGAAGCGGGTTCTTCAGTTTCAGAAATGATTGCAGAGTTTATAGATAATTCGCCCGAAAGCCATTTAAAGGAAATTGAGGTTTTTCGAAACTCAAAAAGAGAAAATGTAAAATATAAGTCGGGTGATTTTTTTGCTTTCAAATTGAACCGGAAAGAGTTTGGCTTTGGTCGTGTCCTATTAGATGTACATAAGGCTAGAAAAAAAGGACTTATTCCAGAAGGCCATGGATTATCACTTTTAATGTTTACTCCTGTATTGATTAAAATGTATGCCTATAAATCTGAAAATAAAAAAGTTGATTTAGAGCATTTAAAGAAACAAAAGGCATTGCCGTCAGATTACATAATGGATAATGCCCTTTTTTATGGGGATTATGAAATATTGGGGAATATTCCTTTAGAACGAGATGAAATAGACTTTCCAATTTCTTATGGAAACAAATTGGCGTTAACATCTCCCAATGTATTTTTACAATGGGGATTGATTCATAAAGAAGTACCAAAAAAAGTTTTCAATAAGTACACTTCAGGTATAAACCTTAAAATGGAAGAACCCAATCCGTCAAGTTACGTAAGGAACCCTTATGGATATTATGGAATTGGGATTAGACCATGTTACAGTACTTTCGATATTTTGAACACAATCGATAATAACGGTGAATTTAACTATGAAAATCACGAATACTTTAAAGCTGATTGGGATTTACGGAATCCTAAAAATAAATCCATTTTGCACGAAATTCTAACTTCTTTTGGGTTAGATCCTAAAGGTACTTATGAAACAAATAGTAAAAATGCCGGCGTTAAAGATATTTTGGATTTTATTGCCGAAATGTAGTTTATTATGAAGCTTAATAAATTCAGTTAAAGCCTCATGTGCTTTTACCCAATACACAAATTAATCCGTATCTTGTCGCAAGAAATTTAATAAACACTTCACATTGCTATGAAATACGTTTACCTATTTCTTTGCTCTATGATTCCCCTTTCAGTCATGGCGCAAAGCCCCTTTTTACCCAAAACCTCCCAAGCCCCCATCGCTAATCGTGGTGCATTAGTACCCATTGTCGCTACCATTCCTTACCAAGGATATGACGAAACCCAATCCTATTACGGAGAAGGGGAGTACGAAATCTTTATCGATAACGTAGATGCGGTGCTGGATCGCCCCATTATCATACTGGATGGTTTCGACCCAGGGGATTCCCGGGATATTACCGGATTATACAATAGCTTGGAATTCAACGGGCAGAACATGGCAGATATCCTTCGGGATCAAGGCTACGACATAGTCATTTTCAACAATCCCCTATACACCACAGGCGGAAAAGATATCGATGGAGGTGCCGATTACATTCAACGGAATGCCTTTGTGTTAGCAGCCCTTATCGACCTTATGAATGCCCAAAAAGTGGGCGATGAAGAATTGGTGGTATTAGGACCCAGTATGGGTGGATTGGTGGCCCGCTATGCCTTGGCCTATATGGAGCAAAACAGCTTGCCACACGAAACACGTCTCTATATTTCTTTCGATGCTCCACATAGAGGAGCCAACGTACCCATTAGCTTACAGTATTTAATCAATTATTTAGGAATAGAGTTTGGTAATACCCAAGCACAGCAAATTGTGGAAACCGTTCTTAATTCGCCTGCTGCCAAGGAAATGTTGGTAGATCATTTGTTGGCGCATTTGGAAGCAGGTTCCCCAACAGATCAGGATCCTGCCAAATTATTGCCCGAAGGCGCTCCCGATTTTAGGGATGCATTTCAAACCGAATTGGATGCCTTGGGCTTTCCAGCCAATGTTCGTAATGTAGCTATGATTAATGGTAGCGGAATTGGAGCTTTAACTGGGGCTCCAGGAATGGAAGTGATCAATACTACCTTGGATCTCGGACCTGGGACCACAGCAGATGTCATCCTCCGCTTTATGCCTGAAGCCGACCAAACCACTACTGTAACCGATTGGGCTACTTTTCTAGGGCCTATTCCTGCAGGAACATTCCTAGCAGATGGACAATCCTTTCCTTTCAGTGATGGAGTGGATAGTTCCCCTGGAGGAACTGCAAATATTTCGGCTGCTTTGGCAGATGCGGGGAACAACCCCATTATTATACAGTTCATAGAAGCATTGCAACAAGACCCATATTGCTTTGTGCCAACGTTAAGTTCCTTGGCAATCGATGAGAACGATTGGTATACCACTCCCAATCTTTCTTCTTCCCCCTTTGTTAATTTCCATATCCCTGATGAAAATGAGGATCACGTTACCGTTACGGCAGCAGGAGCCGCTTTTGCTATCGAGGAAATTACGGGGATTGTTTTAGGTACAGGCGATGTTACCTTGGAGGAAAGATATGTTCTGGCAGAGAACCCAGTTTCAGAAACCCTTCGTTTGTCTATACATCCAGCGGTTTCCGTTTCCGAAATACAATTGGGGATTTTCAATATGGCTGGACAACAGGTGTATACCCAATCATTGGATGGAAGTTCCTCCCAAATAGAGATTGTTCATGGGTTACCAACCGGATTATTTGTCGTTACGTTAACCGATGCTGAAGGAACCTACAGTTATAAACTGGTCATAGAATAGGGAATAACCCTTTCGCGTCGTTTAGTATTGGAAAATTTATTCCAGTTTTTTTAGCAATATGGTTGCCTCTTTATATTTAAAATAATTTACATTTTGTGTAATTATTTTAAGCTGTTGAATGGCAGCAGTTTTATCTCCTTTTTTTAGATATACCAAAGTTTTAAACCAATATGCTTTATGGCTGTCCAAAGTATTACTCTGCTCTAATAGATTAAGTATTTTAAGGGATTCTTGAAAATTTCCTAATTGCATTTGGCACATAGCCATATATTGCAGAATATTGGGGTCCAGCGGTAAGTCATTTGAACTTAATATCTCCGAAAATTTGGCAAATGCCTTTTTATATTTCTTATCATAATACAAACTTTCTGCCTTAATCAAACCAATGGCTTGATTGTTTTGGGTAGTAAAAGAGGGAAGATCATTAGTCGAATAATGAGTTGTGAATAATTGCTTAGTCGAGGCCTCTTTATTGATCCAAAAAAAGATACTCCAGCCAATTCCAAAAGCTATTGTAACTGCGGCTGCATAACGGAACCAATAAATTTTATTTTTAGGTTTTTCTTTACTCAACTTCAATCGACCAAGCTTTTCTGTAAAATTGTGAACTTCATCGTTATTAAATAAAGCCTGAATCTCTCTTAATTTTTCTTTTGGAATTTTATGAAAATGCCATTTCTCCTCTGACAGCACAGATTCAGAATCTATTACCAGTTTTATGTAAGTGGTTAGGTCTTCGTTGGTTTCAATTTCTTTTTCAAATTCCAATCGTTGATTGCGATTCATCTCATTATTGAGATATGCATAAATTTTATCGTCCATGTTTTCCAAAAAACTCATCTTAAAAATCTTTAAAGCGGTGGTCTACTTTTATGAGTTTTGCCAGCTTGGCTTTACATTTAAATACTCTTTGCTTAACTACCAATTCTGATGCATAACCTAGCTTGTCTTTAATGTTTGAATACGGTATTTTACTAAATGCCATATTCAAAATAGTTTTACAGTTTTCGCTTAAGCGTTGAAAATTATCAATATATACATCCCAATATTGTTGCTCTATAAAAAACTGGGCTAATGGGGTCTCTTCATCTTTAAGGAGGTATTCTTTGTAATTAGTTACCCATTTTTTTGATGCTTCTCTTTTCCAGGCATTTTTACAACAAGTATAAATATAACCTTCAAATGAAGAACCTATATACAATTTTCCATTTTTTAATCCAACAAAAATAACAGTCAATACTGCTTGAAAAACGTCTTCTGCATCTTGGAGAGTACCACTATTATTTAAAATATACGATTTAATTTTTGGAAAAAATGAAGAATAAATTTCGCGCAATACAAAATCGTTACCGTGTATAATTCCGTCAATATAATATGAATTTGGTTTAGCGATATTTATTGGATATTCTTAATATTTTCAACATACAATATTAAAAATTATTATGCTTACTTAAATATGCGTTTTACTCCGTACCTCTATTTATTTCACAAAAAATTACGGAATGACTGACCTCCTCCCGATATTTTCAATGTAGTAAAATCTAAAAATTTATTTTAACGCTGCCATATAATTACTTGATATTTATATTGTTAAATATTAGCTATTTTTTTGGGGTAACCTTTTTGATTATTAGTCTCTTTTGAGTATGTTTTAAAAAATAAATGTATAAAAACTAAGCTTTGTTAAAATTAGTTATACTGCATTTTAAAAACATTTATAAAATGTCTAATTATAAAAAATTATATGTAATGAAATTTTTGAAATTTTTATGCCTTATCTTGACATCTCAGTTGATTTTAAATTGTAGTCACGAAGGCGAACCCGAAATTACTTCTGAAGAGTTAAATTCTCCGAATACACCTTTGCTTCAAAGATCAACCACTCAGGCTACAGGTTTGATTGTGTATTATCCCGAAGGTACTACCGAAGCCGAAAAGCAAATTATACGCCAAGAACATGATGTTGAAACTTATAAAAAATGCGAATGTGCAGACCCACGCCTTGAACGTTGGGGTTTTTCGGAAGGAGTAGATCTTAATCAGAAAAAAATTGCTGTGGGTACCGGAGATGGAGATGATGATGAAGATTTAAACGGAGATTTTGATTTTATCACTAAACTTGAGAACATGGGAGCCTCCTTTTCTGTAGATGGGGGATTGCAGGATGCATTAAGCATGCAAGTTTCTACTAACGATGGCCCTACTATTGCAGTAATCGATTCTGGTATAGCAGCAACCTATGTAAGTTTTACTCAGCCCTTTTTGTATAATAACAGCTCAGAAAACCCCAATTGTAAAGAGGAAGATTATTTTGGGTGGGATTTTGTAGATAATGATAACAATCCTCATGACGAATATGGACATGGAACCCTTGTAAGTGAAATTATCCATACCAATCTAGTAAGTGCTGGTATTGATCATCAAATTATGCCTATTAGAGCTTTTGATGCTGATGGACAAGGGGATATGTTTAATATTTTATGTGCGCTTAGATATGCTCAACAAAAAGAAGATGTAGCCATTATTAACATGAGTTTGGGAACCTATCATTGGCATGAGTTGCTCAAAATGTTTTTAAAAGGAGACGAATTTCCTTCAAAACTTGTGGTTACTTCTGCCGGCAATGATAGTATTGATACAGATATCGAGCCACATTACCCTTCCAGTTATGCGTTTGATGCTATTCTTTCAGTAGCTTCCAGTGCTATTGAAACTCCTATAAATCAAATTTCTCTTTCAAATTTTTCAAATTATGGATCACAAAGCGTTGATATTGCTGCTCCGGGTGAACAATATTTGTTTTATGGCTCTAACATTCATACTTATGTAGAGGGGACTTCTTTTTCTGCTGCTTTTGCCAGCTATTGTGCCGCAAGAGTATATAGTCATGGCCAGCTCCCTAGTATTACCAAACAAATGGTTATTAATGAAACAATATACAACCAGAACCTTAATATGATTAAGCATTCTTCAACCCTTATGCCTTAGTACTATAGTCATATTTTCAATTGCGTTTTTTTAAACAATAGGGGGCTTTTCGGTTCCCTATTTTTATGTGTATTTAATTACCTTAGTATAACCAAGACTACTTCTTGAAGAAAACAGATTTCCTAAAATTAAAAGGGTAATCAAAAAAGGTAATCAGTTAGTATCTTAGGTTTTGTAAATTAGGAAGCATGAGGAAAGTTATTTCTATTCTTTTTATTACATACACTATTAGTACTATAGGGCAAAAGAACCCTATAGAAATTTATACTTCAATTAAAAGTGACACCACTTTAACTAGGGAACAGAAAATAGATAGAATAAAAGACTTATTAGATGATGAAAAGTTTAACCAATTTAGAGATACTATTTGTTACGATTTTTCAAGAAAAATATATAAAACACATATAAAAGAAGCTATTTATTTTAGTAAGAAGGCTCAAGAAAAGTTTAGCATAACAACAAAAAATAAAGACCTCTATAAAAGAATTCTTACCAACCTAACCTTCTTTTATTATCGTGACCATAATTATAATGAAGTTTTAAAGTTAGCCAATTCATTTATTGCTCAATTTGAGCAAGAAGAGGATCGGTATTTGAGACAAATGTATGAGAGAAAAGGGCAGGCGTTCAGAACAAAAGGAAATATCCTACTCGCCCTGGAGTCTTATTATAAACTAGAGCGAATATTCAATAGACAAAATAATTATAGGAGGCTTCTCAAAACCTATATTAACATTTTACAATGCTATATTTCTTATGACAGTCACATATATAGCCAAGATTTTTATACTTATGTAAATAAAATTGAACAGCTAAAAATTAAATATGAGTTTCCGATAACAGATAGAGTGAGATATAAAATTAATCTAGGGTATTTCTTTGATGAAATAGAGATGTATCAAAAAGCGCTTGAAAGCTATAATCAAGCTTTATTCTTAAGCTTAGAGCATAGCTTAAGCAAATATGTTTGCAGTATCTATATTGATTTAAGTGTTTTGTATAAGAAGCTAAATAATCTTGATATATCCAGAGATTTTTTAAAAAATGCTTTGCCGTTAGTAACCGAAGAGTTTCAAAAAGCTGCTATATACAATAATATGGCAGAGCTAAATTTACTCGAAGAAGATTATCCAAAAGCAATCGAAAATTTCCATAAAGCTATATCTGTAGTTTTACAAAATGATAATCCGGAGGGTAATGATTTACCAAATTTTGAAGAGATGAGCCTGACCTCTCAAAAGGTTGATTTAATAGGGTATTTAGTAGACTATGCAAGGGCTTGGCAAGAATACGGAAAGGCAGAAAATAATAAGGAGTATACACAAAAGGCCCTTGAAACTCTGGAGTTGGCAGACCAACTCATGGACCTTGTTTACTTTGAAAACCGTGAAGAATTGTCAAAACTTTTTTGGAGAGAAAAAGGCAATGAACTTTATAATAAAGCTGTTACACTTGCCTATCAATTAGACCAAAAGGGAAAAGCTTTTTATTATATAGAGAAAAGTAAGGCTCAATTGCTACTGGAAAACCTAACAGATTTTGAGGCCAAACAACTTGCAGGTCTCCCTGAAAGTGTTATTAATAAAGAGTTCAAACTATTTCAAAGTTATAACAATAGTAAACAGTTATTAAAAGACAGCCAAGGCGATTCGCTTATCGATATTCTAAAAGATGAAATATATAGCAAGCGGGAGGCATATAACCAATTTATTGATTCATTAGAAATTTCCTACCCAAGCTATTTTAACTACAAAAGAGAACTACAGGTTCAGGATGCTTCTAAAGTACAACAACTTTTAAGACCTGATGAATTACTACTGCAGTATAAGTTTACCAAAAATGATCTTTACCTGTCCTTGTTAACCAGGAAAATGATTAAACTATATAAAATTCCTAATGCCGAGGGATTAAAAAAAAGTTTAGTTATTTATCGGGAAATGTTAAAAAAACCATTTGTAAACCAAACAGACAATGATAATTTTCAAAAACATGCTTATAAACTATATCAACAACTTTTTCCATTTGTAAACCAAAACGAATCATGGCTTAAAAACAAAAAACTTATTGTAGTTGCAGATGATGTTTTACAAAACATTCCATTTGAAACTCTGGCCGTCTCTTTGCAACAACCCCTAGAGCATGCTTATTTATTGCAACATACAGAAATAAGCTATGCGCTATCGTCTTCAACACTTATAAAATCGAAAAATAAACGAAAAAAATACGCAAACGATTTTTACGCCATCGTTCCACAAATCTTTAAAGACTCTACTTTATCAAAATTAAGATTTTCAGATAATAGTATTGAGGCTATGAGTTCTCTATCTAACAAAGAAATTGCTAAGAAGCACCAAGCCACGAAAAATCATTTTATTGAAGCCTATGGGAAATACAAAGTAATGCACATTTCAACTCATGGAGGAGTAGGAAGTTCCAACCCATGGCTTGCGTTTTACGATGAGAAATTAGAGCTAGGCCAAATGTACTTTTCACAAGAAGGAGCCGAATTGGTAGTGCTTAGCGCTTGCCAAACGGCACAAGGCGAGTACAAAAAGGGAGAAGGAGTGATGAGTATTGCACGGGATTTTATTAATTCTGGGACTAATAGCGTTGTTGCATCCCTATGGAATATCGACCAAAAAGCCAATCAAGAAATTATTGCCTTGTTTTATAAAAACATTAAAAGCGGAAAAAATAAATCGCTGGCATTGGCACAAGCCAAACGGCAATACCTACAAAATCACACAAATACCAGCAAAGCGTCTCCCTATTATTGGAGTGCCATAAGCTTAATAGGTAGTGACGCTCCTGTAATCTTAGGATATTCAAAAAGTTATTTATACATACTACTAGTACTAGTACTAGTACCATTACTAGGGTATATATACTGGAAACGAATTAAAGAGGTTTAATTTACTTACTTTCTTATCTATTTTTCTCTATCCATTATCCTTCGCAATTACATTTTACTTTTTAAAAAGTTTAGTAATGTAATTGTTATTCCATAAAACCCTTGCATTTTTTAAAAACCCAAGGGTAACCTTTTATTAAAACCTTCTCTGTGTTATGAATCGATTCCAAAAGGGCGGAAACCGAAAAGCCTAATGGTAAACAGAGTAGGTGCTAATTTTTAGATGAAATGAATAATATTAAGACTTATATTTCTATTTGGTGTATTATGTTTGCTGGTTTATTAACAGCACAAACGTACACTTTTGAAGATCCGTGTAACAACTATGGAAACCCCTTTTATTTGGGTTGTATAACAGATTGGATATCAACTCATGGAACTCCCAATACGCGGGATATTAATGATGATAGATATGCTAATATGCTCGTTAAATGGGCCGGGTTTTATTGTGAAGACGATAATCCTGATAGAGGAGAGGGTATTGCGTTACATTATAATTTCGATGAAGGAGACACTTATGAAATAAAATATACAATACGCTGGCGATTAAGTAAACCCTTGCGTACAGACTGGGTCCTTACATCTGGTTTGCCCAATCAATCAGCTCCCTTGGGAGCAAATCCTTTTTGTGATGAAACAGATAATATTACACCAAGTATACCTTCAGGTAGTCAAATAATTTCTGTGCCTAATTATACTGATGAATGGCAAGAAATCACTTCCACTTTTACTGCTAATGATGATTATTCCCAGTTATGGTTTCGACCTGCCAATACCATGCCTTTGCCACAAGGTCTTGGTGTAGAGAAAACATCTCGTGTTTTTTTAGATAATGTGAGTATTACCAATTTATGTGATAATGTTCCTGCTCCAGATTTTGAGGTTCTTACCGCATGTGATAATGGAAGTTGGTGTACAATGGCGCTAACATATACCGGCAATAGCAATTTAGAATATGAATGGTATTTAATGGAGATTAAGGATTATTATAACCCTAATGATACTAGCGATGCAAATACTGCAGATGCAGATAATGATCCAAACGATAGTTATGGAATACTAACACCTGCAGGATTGATAGTAGGTCAAGATTACGCAATTTTTTGTGGGTTGGATATTAGCAAAAAGTACTATATCAAATACCGAGTCCGTGAAGTAAATGGATGTATGCGATGGCAGGAATCCAGGTTACCTGTACCCAATGCAGGGGAGGGCAAGAGTGAGTTTCATTTAGAAGATGAAAATGGCCTACCAGAAAGTACATTTTGCATTGGGGAGGACATCTATCTGGATGGTCGTGATTCCCTGAATGAAAATAATTATTCCATCTCTGTTTGGAGGCGACCTATTGGCAGTTTGCCTGCCGGAAGTATGGATCCGGATGATTATAATTGGTTTGGCGGCCCGGGATGGGCAATTCCCGCTTCACCAGCAGACAATATTATAAACCTTACCGATTTGTTCGGAAACCTCTCCCAACCACCTTACAATCAAGGCAGCGATAAGGTTTTTCATGCTGGTTATGAATATTTGGTGCAATTTGCAATAGCTAACCTGCCTGAGTGTGTACCTTGGACGCGAAGTTTGAAAAAGTTTACGGTAGACGTTTGCTGTAGCCTTCCAGCACCTACACGATTACATCAAGACTTTGATTTAGACCAATATAACTGGAATCCCATTTCTGGAGCCATAGGATATGAAGTAGAGTTTAATATCAATATATATACGCTATGCTGTTGGGGAGGTCCAACAATACCTCAAACGCTAACATTTGTAGTAGATAGTCCCTATATATCTTTTGATGATGTAAACCTTCCTCCTTCTTTTAAAGATGGAACCTGGAGGGTGCGCACCCTTTGTGATGAAGGATTGTATTCTTCATGGTCCGAACCAAAATTGATATTACATGAGATTGGTCCTGGTCCTGGGGGACGTTTAAAAGGTGAAGAAAATGTTTTGAATACAGATATGGACGAATTATCAGTTTCGATTTCCCCCAACCCTAACAACGGGAATATGCAAATTACTATAGAAAAGGAGAGCAATACTCCAGTAACAATGGAGGTATATCGATTTGATGGATTATTGGTAGATACCATCCATAAACCTTCCAGTGAAGAACAATTGAACTTTGGTTACAATGCTATAGGTAAATTAGCAACGGGTCTATATTTTTTCAAATTTGTTACTGCTAAAGATTCGATTATTAAAAGAGTAGTGGTTAAGTAGTCTGTTAGTTGTCAGTTATTATTTCAATCAATGGGGCTGTTGATACTTTTTAGACAGCCCCATCTTTAAAACAGTATGTCAATTATAAATTGCAATTGGTCTTTAGCCAACCCTATCAGGACTTTTTGCAAAACCTGTCGCCCAACAGTTTCCGTTTCCGAAATACAATTGGGGATTTTCGATATGGCTGGACAACAGGTATATGCCCAATCATTGGATGGAACTTCGGGCGAAATTGAGATCGTTCATGGATTACCCACAGGATTGTTTGTCCTTACGTTAACCAATTCCGAAGGAATCTACAGTTATAAGTTGGTCATAGAATAGGGATACCCCTTTCGTATCCATCACATATTTTAGTATTATGTTGTAGCAATGAACTGAGAAAGTAATGTATGCTATGATTTCTCCCGTACGATAAAACGAATTCTGTACACCTTTTTTTGGTGACTGTTATCCTATCAGGGTTTTTCGCAAAATCTGTCGCTATATCAGTTTATCATGGTTTTCGACAAAAGTCCAGACGAAGTAGAGGAATATTTAACGTCCATAATTGGTTTTTCTACGATGCCAAGGACGAGTCCAAGAACCGCCTGGGCAACGCCAAGTTTGTTTTCGACCATCCTAACTTTCAAAGGGGTTCTGTCGATTACCTACTGCTGTTCCATTATTCTGAAAAGGTAAAAGCCAAAGGTATTGAAGTACTTTTCAAGAACAAGGACATGTACAAGAACTTCAACGAGCAGATCGCTAATTTAAAGTACAAGCTTACCTCGTCTACTATAGACAACGGAAGCATCATAAAAGTGTACAAAAAAGGGCCGCAGATCATAGAAGTAACCATTCCGCCCAATTTTAATGAGATGAATGGGTATCGATACCTCTTCGCCAAGAATTCCAGCTACAAGAAGATTCGGAATAAGTAATTTTGAGTATTGAGTATTGAGTATTGAGAGGTAATGAAAATAATTTTACCAATGACAATTATTTTATCATGAAAAACAAACAAGTCGTCTCGATACACTTCTCGTTGCACTCGAAGCACTCGACGATCCATATGCCCTTCGAGTAACCCAAATGGACTTCGAGTGACCCGAAGGGTCGTATCGAGAAGTCATAATTTTAAGTTTTGACTATTGCCTTATTGGCTATTGATGATGATAGGGCTCATTGCGTAGGATGGTATAAGCCCTGTACAACTGCTCTGTAAAGAACAAGCGTACCATTTGGTGGGAAAAGGTCATGGAAGAAAGCGACACCTTTCCTTGGGCTTTGCCGTAAACACTTTCGCTAAATCCATAAGGGCCACCAATGACAAACACCAGGTTTTTAAGGCCACTGTTCATTTTTTTCTGAAGGAATTCCGAAAAGCCTACCGAAGTATATGTCTTTCCTTTTTCATCCAAAAGCACAAGCGCATCCGACGGGGAAATCCGCTTCAGGATTTCTTGCCCCTCCAGTTCCTTTTGTTGGTTTTCCGAAAGGTTTTTGGAGTTTTTAATGTCAGGGATGACCTCCATCGAAAAAGGCACGTAGTGCTTTAACCGTTGTGTATACGTATCAATAAGCGTTTGTAGTTGCTTATCGTCTGTTTTTCCTATGGCCAACAAGGTAATCTTCACACCGCAAAAGTAGGAAATACAATTAAAGACACACGATACGTTTTTATAATACTTGGGGAAAAAATGACAGCCGAATGCCGCGGGCTCCTAGGGTTTTGTTAAATTAGCTGAAAATAGCCAATCTATGATCTCCCAGAAGAAATTCGATAAAGAAATAGACATCATTATCGCCAATGCTATTCGTGAAGACGTTGGAGCGGGCGATCACAGTTCTTTGGCCTGTATTCCGGAAGAAGCAACGGGCAAGGCTAAATTGTTGGTAAAGGACGAAGGTATTATTGCCGGAGTGGAGTTTGCCCGTAGGGTGTTCGAGTTTGTAGATCCGGGACTTACCCTAGATGTGCAGATATCCGATGGTACCTATGTAAAATATGGCGATATCTGTTTTTATGTGTCGGGAAGTTCACAATCCATCCTTAAAGCAGAGCGCTTGGTGCTCAATGCCATGCAGCGTATGAGTGCCATTGCCACCAAAACCAACGAATACGTAAAATTGTTGAAAGGAACAGGCACCAAGATATTGGATACCCGTAAAACCACTCCCGGAATACGCGCGTTAGAAAAATGGGCCGTAAAGATAGGAGGAGGCGAAAACCACCGCTTTGCCCTTTACGATATGATCATGCTAAAGGACAACCACATCGATTTCTGTGGCGGGATTACAAAAGCCATACAGCAGACCAGGGAATATCTTAGGAGCCGTAGCCTGGATCTAAAAATCATTGTAGAAGCCAGAAACCTGGAAGAAATCGAAGAAATATTGCAAAGTGATGGAGTGTACCGCATCCTTATCGACAATTTTAATTACGAAGATACCCGCAAGGCTGTAAAAATGATAGGGGATACCTGCCTTACCGAGTCCAGTGGGGGAATTACCCTGGAAACCGTTCGCAAATACGCCGAATGTGGCGTGGATTATATTTCCAGTGGTGCGTTGACCCATTCGGTCTACAACATGGACCTGAGCCTAAAAGCCGTTTAATGAGTGTTGAGGTTGAAGAAAAATTAAACAAAGTACCCATTGTACGGACCTTGGTAAAGCTCCTCAAGCTTATTGTCCTTCCTGGGTTTAAAGGACTTTCACTTTACGACTTACTCGAAATTTACAGTATTGGTATTTTTAAGGGAACGTTTTCCTCTCGGGCCAGCTCTATAGCCTACAGTTTTTTTATCGCGATTTTTCCTTTTATCCTGTTTATTCTCAACTTGATTCCAGTGGTGCGGATTCAGAACTTTCAGAATGAGTTTTTGAATTTAATACAAAGGGTACTCCCACCACAGACCCAGGATTTCTTTATGCCGGTAATTTCGGACATTGCCTTGAACCCTAGGAACAATTTACTGTCCTTTACCTTTTTCCTTACCCTGTTTTTGGTCGCCAATGGGGTAAATTCCATCTTCAGTGCGTTCGAGTATTCCGTGCATGTAACCATTAACAGAAACTTCTTTAGACAATACCTCATGGCACTTATGGTTTCCATCTTTTTGGCATTGTTGTTGCTCATTACGGTCGGGTCTATTCTATATGGGGAATACATCATTAACCAATTAAAGGAAAATTCCTTTATAGAAAACGATTTTATTTGGATCAATTTCCTACAATACGCTGTCTTTGTCATTATGCTGTACGTGGCAATCTCTACACTTTATCATTTTGGGGTAAAAGAAGGGAGGCAAACCCGCTTCTTTTCTGTAGGAGCTTTGGTAACCACGTTGTTGTTTATGCTAACCACTTATTTTTTTGGGGTTTATATCAACAATTTTAGCAACTATAACGAGTTATATGGTTCTATAGGGGCGTTATTGATTATGATGTTTTATATTTGGATAAATGCTAACCTATTATTGCTAGGGTTCGAATTGAATATTTCCTTACAACGCCTCAGGGAAAAATCGATTCGAAAAGAAGACCTAACTGAACATTAAAAAAATCATACTATGAAAGTAAAAATTGCCCTTTTATCTGCCCTGTTTATTTCCCTTTCCATGATGGGACAAAGTGTATTGGGGAAATGGAAAACCGTAGACGATGTATCTGGTGAGGCCAAATCCATTCTGGAGATTTATGAAGAAGACGGTAAGGTATATGGCAAGGTGGTAGAAATATTGAAAGAAGGACGTCAAGATGCTGTGTGTGACGCCTGTAAGGGTGAAGATAAAGGAAAGCCCATCATGGGGCTTACCATTATTCGTGGCTTGGAGAAAGACGGGGATGAATACAGCGGAGGCCGCATTTTGGATCCAGAAAACGGCAAATTGTATAAATGCTACATTACCTTGGAAGAAAAGGACAAACTGAAAGTGAGAGGATATGTTGGTTTTTCCCTTTTGGGTAGAACCCAATATTGGTACCGGGTAGAGTAGGCATTGTTCATAAAATAGCACCAAGGCTGTTCTTTTTTTGGACAGCCTTTTTTAATTTTAAACACGAATCACAATTCTCTTTCATTGTACTTTATCGATGTCATCCTTCCTATTCCCCTAAAGCAGCACTTTACCTATAGTGTGAATAAGGACGAAGCCTATTTCCTGAAACCGGGAATGCGGGTTTCCGTGCCTTTTGGGAAGTCTAAGATTTATACGGCCTTGGTGTATGGGGTGCATCAAAACGAACCGCCTACCTACGAGACGAAGAGCATTGATCAGATTTTGGACGAAACCCCTATTATTACCGTTCCTCAATTAAAACATTGGGAATGGATCGCCAACTATTATATGTGTACCCTTGGGGAAGTGATGCGTGCTGCACTGCCCAGTGCCTTTTTATTGGAAAGCGAAACCATCATTACCCGTACCTCTAAAGTACCTGAGGACGATACCGCCCTTACCGATGAAGAATTCATGGTGCATGAAGCCCTTACAAATCAATCCTCTTTGCACATCAACGATATTAGGAGTTTGCTGGACAAACGGAATGTGGTAAAGGTGATCCAGAATTTATTGGAAAAAGGACTCATTACCGTACAGGAAGAGGTTTTTGAACAATACAAACCCAAACTAAAACGATACCTGAAGTTAGCTGCACCTTATGCTGAAGAAGAATCCCTTAGGCAATTGTTGGATTCCTTAACCCGTGCTCCCAAACAACGGCAGGTTCTCATGAGCTTGTTCATGCTTTCAGCTACCGAAGATCATGTGGAATCCACGGTCCTTCAGAAAAAATCGGATAGTAATGCTTCCGTATTGCGAACCCTGATCGATAAGGGGATTTTGGAAGAATATTACCTTCAGAAAGACCGTGTGGAATACCTAGGCGAAGCCGCTTCAGAAATAAAAGGGTTAAGCCTAGCACAGGCAAAAGCTTTAGAAGAAATTGAAGCTTCCTTCCTTCAAAAAGAAATCACCCTGCTACACGGGGTTACTTCCAGCGGTAAGACCGAAGTATATGTACAATTGATTGACAAAATGTTGGCAACGGGCAAGCAGATTTTGTACATGCTCCCCGAAATTGCCCTTACCACCCAGCTTATTAGCCGTTTGCAGCAGTACTTTGGTGAAAAAATCTCTGTATACCATTCCAAATACTCACTGAACGAGCGGGTAGAGGTATGGAAGAATGTTTTGGATCAAAAGCCCAAGGCGCAGATCGTTATAGGAGCACGTTCCTCCTTGTTTTTACCCTTTCAGAATTTGGGATTGGTGGTTGTTGACGAAGAACACGAACCTTCCTTTAAACAATACAGTCCAGCACCCCGCTATCATGCTCGGGATACAGCCATGGTTTTAGCGGCTTTGCACAAAGCAAAGGTGTTGTTGGGATCGGCCACCCCTTCCTTGGAGTCGTATTACAATGCCCAAGAAGGAAAATATGCCTTGGTAAACCTTAAGGAAAGGTATGGTAAGGTCTTGATGCCTGATATAGAATTGGTGGACATTCGTGACAAATTGAAACGAAAACGTATGAAAGGACGCTTTAGCGACCGCCTTTTAGAAGCTATGGAGGAGGCTTTGGAAGAAAAGGAGCAGGTGATCCTCTTTCAGAACCGCCGTGGTTTCTCGCCTGTAATAGAATGTACTACCTGTGGGGTTGCCCCGCAATGCCCCAATTGCGATGTGAGTTTAACCTATCATCAGCATAGAAACGAATTGCGTTGCCATTATTGCGGGTATCATATGGCTATGCTGGTTTCCTGTATGGCCTGTGGCAGTGAGACCTTGGATCCGAAAGGGTTTGGAACGGAACAAATCGAAGAGGAATTGAAAGCACTTTTCCCTAACCATGCCATAGCCCGGATGGATCAGGATACCACCAAGGGAAAACACGCTTACGAAAAGCTGATTGAACGTATGGAAGATGGTGAGATCGATATTTTGGTGGGTACGCAGATGTTGGCAAAGGGCTTGGATTTTAGGAATGTAACTTTGGTAGGGGTTATGAACGCAGACAATTTGTTGAATTTTC
This sequence comes from Flavobacteriaceae bacterium, assembly GCA_028281065.1. Taxonomy (GTDB): domain Bacteria; phylum Bacteroidota; class Bacteroidia; order Flavobacteriales; family Flavobacteriaceae; genus Aureisphaera. The sequence goes on from JANQKN010000060.1 coordinate 16,842, forward strand.
CCGATTTCAGGGCGCATGAACGCAGTTATCAATTGCTGCAACAGGTATCGGGTAGGGCAGGGCGTACCGAAAAAAGGGGAAAGGTAATTGTACAGAGTTACAACCCATACCATCAGATTTTACAGCAGGTAAGTACCAACGATTACGATGGCATGTACAAAGAACAGTTGGAGGAGCGCTACCAGTACAAATACCCGCCCCACTACAGAACCATCCGCATTACCTTTAAACATAGGAATTTTGGTACGATGCAAAAAGCTTCAGTATGGTTTGGGGAAGTACTTAGGCTTCAGTTAAAGGAGCAGGTGCTTGGCCCTGAAAGTCCTGTAATTTCTAGGATACGGAACGAATTTATATCGAACATCCTGGTTAAGATTCCAAAGCAACAATCCCTTCAAAAGACAAAAAGCTTTATACAAAAGGTATTGCAACGATTTAACTCCCAAAAGGAATTCTCGCGGGTAAAAGTAATTATGGATGTAGACAATTATTAGTTACGCATGGAAGCAGCTAAGGCTTCTACCAAGTCGGCCTTTCTGTTACGGCTCAACGGAAGCTGTTCGTTCTCCAACTCGATCACCTTGCTGTTGTAACGTTCTACTTTGTCCAGGTTTACGATATACGATTTATGGATACGTAGGAACCGTTCCTTGGGAAGCAAGGCTTCGAAAGCTTTCATGGTAGAAAGTACGACCAAGGCATCGTGTTCGGTAACCAGTTTTACGTAATCCCCTAGGGCTTCGATGTAACGCAGTTCGTTTAAGAACACCTTACGTTTTTTAAGGTTGCTCTTTACAAAGATGAAATCTTCGTCATCGAACCCGTCCTCGTTGCGCATTTTGTAGTTCACAATGGCTTTGTGAACAGCGTTTAGGAAACGTTCTTTGGAAATAGGTTTACGTAAGTAATCGACGGCATCGTAATCGAAGGCTTTGAATGCATATTTCGTTTTCCCGGTAACAAAAATGATTTGAGGCTTGTGCGTTAAATCATCCAAAAGGTCGAAACCAGAAAGGATAGGCATTTCAATGTCTAGGAAAATCAAGTCTATCTCTGTAGTGGCCAACCCCATTTTGGCCTCGATAGCATTGTTGTATTCCGCAACGAGATCCAAAGAAGGATGGTTCTCGATAAGTTTTACGATGGAAAGCCGTTGCAAGGTAGAGTCATCTACTATAGCACATTTTAGTATTGGTTTATCCACGGTAGTAAGGTTTAGCTCATGACAATATTACTAAAAAAAATCGACGAACTGCAACATTTTTTAACTTTTAACGTATAAAATGAGCGTTTTATCTGAGATTGTAGGAAAAGAGAAAATCTTTTATTTGGGGTTTGATTATTGGATATATTGTGGTAATTTTGCACGCTCTTGGCAGAGTGCTAAGAAGTTTAAATTAAAATAAATTACATGAAACATTACGAAACTGTTTTCATCTTGAATCCCGTTTTATCTGATGAGCAGATAAAGGAAACAGTAAAGAAGTACGAAGATCTTCTCGTTTCTAATGGTGCCAAGATGGTATCTAAAGAAGATTGGGGGCTTAAGAAATTGGCCTACCCAATCCAACACAAGAAAAGTGGTTTTTACCATTTGTTTGAGTATACCGTAGCCGGTAATGCAATCAACGAATTGGAAGTTGAGTTTAGAAGGGATGAGCGCATCATGCGTTACCTTACTGTAGCTTTGGACAAGCACGCTGTAGCTTGGGCCGAAAAAAGAAGAAACCGTAACAAACAAAAAGCATAAGGCATGGCATCTATAGAGCAACAAGCAAAAGGAAAGAAGGACGGAGAGATTAGATATCTTACACCTTTGAACATTGAAACCACAAAAGCGAAAAAGTACTGTCGTTTCAAAAAATCCGGAATTAAGTACATCGATTATAAGGATCCAGATTTCTTATTGAAATTTGTGAACGAGCAAGGTAAGATCTTACCTCGTAGACTTACAGGGACTTCCCTTAAGTATCAGCGTAAGGTGGCTGTAGCCATTAAAAGAGCCCGTCACTTGGCCCTTATGCCATACGTAACCGATTTGTTAAAATAAAAAGCAGAGAGAGATATGGAACTTATTTTAAAGAAAGATGTAGAAAACCTTGGCTTTACAGATGATGTAGTAACTGTAAAGAATGGATACGGAAGAAACTTCTTGATCCCTCAAGGATTTGCCGTTTTAGCTACTCCATCTGCTAAGAAAGTATTGGCAGAGACCTTAAAGCAACGTGCATACAAAGAAAAGAAGATCATAGAAGACGCTCAAAAAGAAGCTGATAAGTTGAACGGTCTTGAGATCAAGATCACAGCCAAGGCTGGGGAAGCAGACAAATTGTTTGGTTCTGTTACCAATGCAGATTTGGCAGAAGCTCTAGAAAAAGAGGGTGTTTCTATCGAAAAGAAATTCATTAGCATTGCTGGTGGAACCATTAAGCGAACTGGAAATTACGATGCGAAGATCCGTTTCCACAGGGACGTGATCTCCGACTTTGCGTTTGCTGTAGTGGCAGAAGCTAAGTAATGATCGAATATACGAAACAAAAACCGCCCAATTGGGCGG
>JANQKN010000155.1 GCA_028281065.1 Flavobacteriaceae bacterium
GTAGTAGGGGTGTTTAAAATTGCTCCCGACTTTAACACAGACGTAGGTGCTATTAGTATCGATGCTCCAAACGATGGTGCATTAACTGCTACCGAGCAAGTAGATATTACTATTTTCAACTTCGGTTTGGATGCACAATCCAACATTCCATTAGAGTTGTACTTGGACGGTAACCTAATCGCTACCGAAAACTTTGCAGGACCACTAGATCCTACTACTAATGATACCTATACTTTTGCTGCTACCTTAGATCTTTCTACTGAAGGACAGACATACGAAATCGAAGTTCGTACTAACTTAGGGGGTGACGAAGACAATAACAACGATGCTGTAACCAAAATGGTTACCCACATCCTTGCTAATGACGTAGGTGCTATCGAAATCACTTCTCCTAACACAGGTGAAGGTTTGGGTATGGAAGATGTTACCATCACTATCGAGAACTTCGGTACTGCAGAGCAGTCTAACTTCGATGTTTCTTATAACATCGATAATGGTCCAAACGTAGTTGAAACTGTTGCTGGTCCATTAGCTGCTGGAGGTACTATCCAGTATACTTTTGCTCAGCAAGCAGACCTTTCTACTCCTGGACAAGCATATTTAATTACTGCTTCTACAGAACTAGGATCTGATGGTGATGCGTCTAACAACAGTACTACTAAAGGTGTTACTCACCTTACTTGTGCAAGTTTAACTAACGATACCGATATGCCTGTTGGACCTGACGCTGGTCAAACAACAATCTCTACTATCACGATTACTGATGATTTCACCATCAACGATGTAAACGTAAACCTTAACATCGACCACACGTGGGTAGGAGACTTGGATATCCAGTTAATCGCACCAGATAACACAACTGCTATTACTTTAATTGATAGAGTTTGTGGTGACTGTGATAACTTTACAGATACTACGCTAGATGACGAAGCGACTACTCCAATTGGTTCTGGTACAGCTCCATTTACTGGTTCTTTCCAGCCAAGTGAGCCGCTTTCTACCTTCGACGGTATGTCATCTTTAGGAGACTGGAACTTAGTAATTACCGATAACGCCAACCAAGACGGTGGAACCTTGTTCGACTGGACACTTCAATTGTGTGAAGGTCAAACTGCTGGTATCGGTGATGAAGTAGCTAACAATGCAGAACTAGTTGTATTGGATCAAGGAAATGACCAATACAAAGTATTGCTTTCAACTACCGAAGTAACCGATAGATTGGAATTCAGCGTTCTTAACATGAAAGGTCAGATTTTGGCATCCTACCGTTTAGATCATAACGGAACTGGATACGAGTACGATCTGGATATGTCTTATGTAGCTGCTGGAGTTTACATTGTTAGAATTGGAGACAAAAACTTTGGAGGTGTACAGAGAATTATCGTAAGATAATCTTGTAACAACCAAAACAAGAATAGAAGAGCGGGCTTAGTCCCGCTCTTTTTTTGTTTAGAAATAAGCCCGTAATTGAATGGTGCCCGTATGGATGGTACTGGAGGATTCGCTCTTCCTTCCAAAGTAAGAAAGGTTGGCATCCAAGTATTTGGTAATGCGTTTCTGAAACAAAAGATTCCAAGTAAAATTGGTGCCAGGTTGCAATCCCTCTAACATACTATAAGCAACAGGGGAAAAGGCACTTCCTTCAAAAGAGTTGTCTATGTAATTGAATTCCCCAGAAATCGAAATCTTCTGCACATTGTTGTAAGCAAAAGAAGCCCCTATTTTTTGCTGATCCAAGGTTTCCATTTCCCCAAGAGCGTTTTCCTTGTTTAGGAATTGATAAAACACATCGAACCTTGTTTGCTTATTTAAAAGATATGATAGTTTAGGGTTCAACGAATAGGTATCCAAATCGAAATTACGGTTATCGAAATTTTCGGAACGGCTGTCTGTGTTTCCAAGGGAACCCTTAAGATTGAGCAACCAAAAGTCTTTAAACTTATGGTTGAAGTTTAATTGATGGCTCTCCAAAGTGTTTTCCTGAAGCCCCAGAGAGATCAAATTACTCGCCGAACTCGAAACATAGGTATAACTGGTGGTAAAGCGCTGTTTCCCTCGGTTAAAGAACAAAGCATTTCTAAAATTTAAGGTTAGCCCCAATTGTCCGTCACCACCATCTTTAAAAGGGTTGATATCGGCCACATTGTTGGTGCGCTCCACCTTGCGATCTATTACATAACTAGTTTGATTATAAAAGTGGGAAAGGAATTTTTTAAAGCCCGTTGCATTCTGCCATCGTTGTGGATTTAAAGTCACAATCTGGCTAAATTTATTGTTTCGAATCCTTACGAATATCTGGTTGGGCAGTAATACCCTAACATATTCGGCCTGGTCTTGAAACTGGGCAATTTCAAATTCATTCAATTCCTGTACCCCGTTGTCATTATAATCGATCCAGGTAAAAGTTCCCTGTCCCGGTTCTACCTGTACATAAGTGAATTCTTGCTGAGGGATAACCCCACTATTGGATTCTATGGCTGTATTTAACCGAACCCCGCCTTTCCAAATATTCTGGGAGTAGAGCAAACGGGCATTAAGGGTGTTCTCATCCTCCAAATCCTCTTGTTCGTTTTGTAACACCCGATAGCTTCCAAAAAGGGATAACTGCGTATTCGTGTTCTGGATTAGCCTCGCCTGTGCAAAATAATCGTGTGAGGTACTAACCCGTTTCAGTAGCCCATCGCGAATACTATCGTTTACACGGTATCTATAGCCTACCTGTCCATATACCTTTGTGCTGTCCCCAACTCCTGTGTACACTTCATAAAACGAAAACTTTTGGCTTATAGGGGTGAGGCTATCGTTAACAACTGCTTTTACCTGATTGTCTTCTGCCCCATACTTGGCACCCACCCATGCTTTATTAAAAGAATAAGCCGCGTTGGCCTGCACCCTTCCAAATTTCGATTCCAAAAGATCACTTTTACTATCCAAGTAGCTTCCATTTACAAGTAGCTGAAGCTTGTTGAATCGGGTAGCCGTAGATAACACATGACGGGTTCCTTTAAAATTTTCTGAATAGTCCAGATTCTGAAACTCGTATTGTCCGCCCCCATATTTGGGATGTGAAACAGCAACCCCAGAAGTTATAAACCGTTGATCCCCCAAGGGATTTTCCAGGTTCCAGTCCCTGTTGAATTCTATATTGTACAACCGCTCAATAGTGCGGAAGTCTTTGTTAAGGTAATCGAGCGAAGCAAAAGCATCCAGTTGAAGGGTATCCTGTGTAGTCCATAACCGCTGTTTGGCTTTAAAGTGCGTTCCAAAGCCATCGTTGTCGCCATTGTCCAAATCCGAAAATAAATTGAGGTCATTGACACTTCCAGTAAGCTCGAAATCGATGGCTGTTTTTTCGGAAGGATTGTAATGGGCGTATACCCCACCCAATTGCAATTTTTCGGGAGCTATAAGGCGGATAATAGGTTCGTAATTTCCTTGGGGGACTCCATCAACAGGTGGGATATATTCAAAAATACGGCTAATGGCACTTTCATCGCTAATAATATAATTCCCCAAATTATCCCCTACCAAACTAAACCGAACATTGAACAGCTCATCTTCAGGATCATTGGAAAATACAAAAATCTCTACCCCATCTAGGTCTTCCTTTTTATAGAGGATCTTATTTTCCGAAAAAGTATCGGGAACCGCACTGGGAGCGTTCATTAAGTCCCTATTGTCTCCAGCGGCAGAAAGGATAGCCACTTGCTCTTCGGTTAAACTCTGCTGCAACGGTTGGTTCTTGGCATCACTTTCCGAATACACATAGGCGCCCACTTTAAAAGTATCGGCTTGGTACTCACCGCCTCCATAACCTATAAAGCGGGTGTAATTCTGGTCGGTAAACTGATACTCAACCGTAATACGCATATTGGCATTGATAGGATAGGTAGGGTTAAATCGTATCTCCCCAGCGTTGTAATCGATTACATAATCCTCGTTCTCACCCCGTTTCAGTAAAAGCCCGTTTACATAGACCCGTTCACTTCCGGACACGATCAAAATAAAGAGTTCCCCATTAGGTCCTACTAGCTTGTAAGGTCCTTGGTTTCCTTCCTGTCCCACAAACTGACTTCTTTGGAACACCCCGCGAACCAAAGCTCCAGAGGCATAGGCCGATGTTTTGGATCCGTCTTTATGATCCAAGGTTCCCCTGAGTGAAATACCCTGGACTTTTTTGGTAAAACGACCAAAATAGGTGTGGTTGTTTTGCAGGTCCACATCACCTGCACGTATGTTCCACTTATCGCCATAGAGTTCGATAAAGATCTGGTCGAATTCGTCCAAGCTTTGTGAATATCCACCTTCCTGGGTTGGGATGTTAGCATCCTGTATGGAAGCCCGTATGTTTATCTTATCACTCAACTTCCCTGTAATCTGCAGGTCCAATTCACTATTTACCACTGCATTTTGGTTGCTTCCAATAGTAACGCCACGGGTAATACTTCCCAAGGTGTTTAAACCAGCAAAAGGGGAGTTGGTTCGGGTTCTATTGCTTTGTCCTAAAGTGTATAATTTGTCTAGATTGCTATTACCTTCAGAAATAATGCTGGAATCCAACTCAAAATAATCCCTAGTGAGATAGGATGGGTATTCCAGGTAGTTAATGGTAATGGTATCGTTTTGTTGGCGGAATCGCTCGGGAAAGACCACCCAGCCTTTTTCAAAATTAATTTGGTAGCTAATACTGTCAATAGGTTGTCCCGCCTTATCGAGCACGGAGAATTGGGAAGGATTGATCCCTGCTTTGTTCAAATAGATGGTATCCTTTATGGGAAGCCTTTTCGATTTGTAATTGGAAAGGGTATCCTGAGCATGGGCAGTGATGCCCAAAAACAACAAAAAAAGACAGAGATACCATTTCATACGTACTACAACTTGCCCTAAGGGTTTTTATTTTGTTGATTGTTTTGTGAAAACCTTTCTTGGGAGTCTATTTGTAAATATACATTGTTATTTATTTTAGCTTTACTTGAAATTGAACAGTACTATGAAAATTATATCCTATAATGTAAATGGAATACGGGCTGCCATGAGAAAAGGGTTCGTGGAATGGTTACAGAGTGCCGATCCCGATGTTATCTGCATTCAGGAAACCAAGGCCATGAAAGAACAGGTAGAAGTGGAGGAAATAGAAGCCGCAGGGTATCCCTACCATTATTGGTTTAGTGCCGAAAAGAAAGGATATAGTGGAGTAGCTATCTTCTGTAAGCAGGAGCCTAACCATGTAGAATACGGTACGGGTATTGCCTCAATGGATGCCGAAGGAAGAAATATTCGTGTGGATTATGACGGTGTGTCCATTATGAGCCTCTATTTGCCCAGCGGGACCAACTTGGCGCGACTGGAACACAAACTGGAGTACATGGCGATGTTCCAAGAGTATGTCGATGGGTTAAAAAAGACCATCCCTAATTTGGTGATCTGTGGCGATTACAACATCTGTCATGAAGCTATCGATATCCACGATCCGGTTCGTAATAAAAACGTATCGGGCTTTTTGCCAGTAGAGCGGGAATGGATAGGCAATTTCATTAAAAGTGGGTTTATAGATTCCTTTAGGCATTTTAATAAAGATCCTCATCACTATACCTGGTGGAGCTACCGAGCTAATTCGCGTGCCAACAACAAAGGCTGGCGTATCGACTACAATATGGTGGCACAACCTTTGCAAGAAAATTTGAAGCGGGCCGTTATATTACCCGAAGCACACCATAGTGATCATTGTCCACATTTGGTGGAACTTGAGTTTTAGAGATGGAGTTCCCAAAAGAGCTGTACGAGTATCTTAGCACACACACCTTGATAGAAGTTAAAGGAGGAAAGGTGCGTGAAACATTTTTGGAAATTTGGATGGTAGAAGTAGACGGAAGGTTGTTTTCACGTAGTTGGAACAAGAGTGAGAAAAGCTGGTTTACCGAATTCGAGAAAACTGGGGTTGGTCAAATTAAGTTTGGCGACCAAATCATAGATGTTTCCGGTAGAAAGGTGTCCTCCATGGATAGCATACATGTCCATATTAATGAAGCCTACTTGGCAAAATACGATCAAAAAGAGAACAGACCCTATGCAGAGGGTATTACCCAAGAACCCTATAAAAATTACACACTAGAATTTTTCCCAAATACACAGTAATCCCCAAACCCAAACAATAGATCATGATTAAGAATATTTTTTTCGGAATTGCCATTACATTTATGGCCTCTTCCTGTGTTTCTTCCAAAATATATGAAGACTTAAAGGACAAACACGACGCTTTAAAAGCCGAAAACGAATCCCTCATGGCTCAATTGGATGGACAAGGAGGCAATGGAGAAGGATATACCATAGAAAACCTGAGAAAGGAACTGGAAAAGCTACGGGCAGAAAAGACCCAAACCGAAATGGAATTGGCTGCAGCAAAGAATAATTACGATCGAATGAAAGAATCGTACGATGCCTTAGAGGCCAACAGTTCTTCTGCTTTGACTGAGAACTTGGAGCGCAACCGAAAATTGTTGGAAGAACTGGAAGCCAAGGAAAAGGCACTCATGGCCGAGGAACAACGCCTGGCACATATTCAGCGGCAATTGCAGGAACGATCCAATAGGGTAGACGAACTGGAAGCCATTTTAGCTTCCAAGGATGCTAAAATGAAGGCTCTAAAAGATGCCATTTCCGATGCACTTACCAATTTTGAAGGAAATGGTCTTACCGTAGAGCAACGTGATGGCAAAGTATATGTGTCTATGGAAAATAAACTCCTTTTCGAAAGCGGGAGCTGGGCAGTAAACTCAAGGGGATACGAGGCTGTAGTGGCTTTGGGAAGGGTTTTGGCTCAAAACAAGGAAATTGCAGTGTTGATTGAGGGACATACAGATAATGTTCCCTATGGAGGCAATGGTAATATTAAAAACAATTGGGATCTGTCTACCAAACGTGCCACTGCCATTGTAAATATTTTATCCCAAGACAGGGGAATCCCGAAAGAGAATCTAACAGCAGCAGGTCGTGGGGAGTACGCCCCGATAACGTCCAATGCTACGTCTGAAGGAAGAGCCAAAAACCGAAGGATTGAAGTCATCCTTACCCCTAAACTGGATGAGATTACCCGTTTGTTGAACGACTTATAATTTTTTCAGGATACGCTGTGCATCTTTGTATTCCGATGCCGTTTCAGGAATGGTTTTTAAAAGCACTTCGGCTTTTTCATTATTTCCTCTATTCCATTCCCTTATGCCAGCGTAAAAAGCAGCTTTGTGTTTGTAGAGTGATGTTCCATTCATCAATTCGTTAAAGAGGTTGTCGGCTTCATCAAACTGTTTTAAGGCATCATGAGCTAACGCTTTATAAAACTGCAATTCTGCATTGTTGGGGTCATTTTTCAATAAAGCATCAAAATGGGAAATAGCTTCTGGATAGCTTCCTTCATTGAACGAAGTTTCAGCTTGTTTCAACGTTTCAGAATCATCGCTACGAACGGTAAGTGAAATCTCTTCGGAAAACAGGTAGTCCTCTGGACCGCCTCCTATATTTTGAAAAACAAAGAAACCAATAAGCAACGCAATAGAGGCTGCTATACCGTATTGCCAAGGTCTGAATTGAATGACTTTGGTCTCTTTTTTCTCTGTCTGGGAACCTTCAAAATAAGCCGTGCCTATTTCGTCCAGTTGGGATTTAAGATCCGATCGCCCTTCTGAAAATTGATGCGACAAATGATTGCTCATTTCACGATAGGTTTCAAAATGGGAAGCAAATTCAGCATTTTCCTCCAAACGTTTTTCGAAAGCAACCCTTTCTTCTTCAGAAAGAAGTCCTTCCAAATAATTTTCAAACAATATGTAAGTTGCCTCGTCCATGGGGTCTATAATTCTTTTAGTTGTTTGTACAGTGGGGATTCCTGTGCCCATTTGGTAAGCTGACCTATACAAAGGGATTTCTTCTTACGTGCATACGCATACGAAATATTGAGCTGGGTCGCTATTTCTTCCATAGAAAAACTTCCAAAGGACAGCTGCAAAATCTCTTTGCAGGTATCTCCCAGTTTCTGAAACAGCTCCTTGAACAGTTGCATCTTATCATCAAATTGCTCCGTTTCCCGGACCTGATCTTCCACCATTTCAGAATCATATCCTCCCAAGGGCTCATTTGTTACCCTTTCCTTCGAAGATTTTTTTAAGCGCGTTAGCCACTTTCGCTTACAGATCATAAAAAAATAGGCATCGAACGGGCAGGTAAGTTTTAAATCTTTGGTTTTTGCCTGGTCATATATAATGAGTAATACTTCCTGAATGAGGTCTTTGGCAGCAGCTTCATCACCGCTGTTCTGTTTTACATAACCAATCACCTTTGGAGCAAAGCGCGTATAGATTTCATGTATGCGTTTGCTGTCGTTTTGCAGCAATGCATCCACATATTTTTGGTCGTCATGAACCGTGTTCTGCCCCATAAACACTTACTAAAGTAGCTTAAAGGTAAAAAAATTATCCCAGCAGGGGTAACAAATAAAAAGCATGTGGATATAGGGTTGAAAAAGGCGGAAACCGAAAAGCCAACATAGAGTAGGTAAACTAAAACATTCAATTATGAAAACTAAATTACTTTTTCTAATCCTAACCCTAACAACGACCTTTTATGTAGCTGCTCAGTACCAAACAAACGTGAGCTCAGCCAACGAACACTATCATGACCTTAACCAGGTTATTCTAAACGACGGAACCGACGACATTATGGTAGCTTCCAATCTATTCGATCCTACCATGACCAATCAGGTGATTTCCTTAAAGCGTATCAACCAATTTGGCAATGTGGTTTGGGCACGAAAGTACGATGCCCTTCCCTTGGTAAATGCCAGGATATTTGATATTGAAAACCGATTCGATCTGGTATACATTACGGGATCTGTGGATGTTTCGGGTATAAAGAGGGTTTTTATTGCCGAAATTGAAGCTGCAACGGGTGTGGTGTTAAACACTCAGTACTATGATATCGTATCCCCAAATTTTAACTCCCGTGGGTTGCACATTGTATATACCGAAAGTGATGCCGATGGTGATGGATTCATGGACCCTGGTTTTGTGGTTTCTGGATTTTTTAGCGATTGTTACAATCTAGACACTACCTGCAATACCAACATTGGGTTTGTATTGCGTACCGATGCCGCCCTTAATTTCATGTGGGCTGTAGAAGTGGACGCATTGGTACCGGGTACTACAGCAGATTATGATTTTGTAAATCGTGTTACCGAAACCAATGACGGGTTTTTCCTTACAGGAAGTGCTACAGGACTTAACGGTTCTGGTCTCACCCAACAAGGTGTATTGGCCCATAAAATCGACTTTATGGGGAACCCGGTTTGGGACAATAGCTACATCTTTGGAAACTCTCAAGACGTGAGCGTAGATGCTTACTACGATGCAGGATCCAATGAAATTTATATGCTGTCCAACTATTCCGTTACCCATTACTTTGCCGTAACGGTATTCAACAATACCACAGGGGTAATCGATTTCACAAAATCGTGGTATGCAAGTGCCAGTGATCTGGATCGATATGGATTTACCATTATGGAATCCCTAAACAGCCCCAATAATTTGGTGATTGCAGGATACGATCGGGACGAAAATTGGACCACTGGAGGAACTTCCCTATTTGGACAAAGCAATGTATTTGTATACGAATTCGATAAGGCTACCGGAAACCCTGTAGGTTTGAACTATCAATTCTTGGTTCCCCACACTGAGCCTACAGGAGATGAGTTCAATTTCTGGATTGGACAAATGCCATTGATCTATTATCCTGAAATGAGCTTTACCTACGTAAATGCTACAGGAACCGTAAGTGATTACTTCCATGTAGGATACCGTAGAAATACCAGTGCTAGTTTTACGGCTGCCGAATTGTATAAAACAGATGCTACCAAGCGTAATTTGTGTGACGATTTAGTACTAAACATCAACCCCATTGGGATAAGCACATTCACGATTCAGGTAAGCTCGGCTTTTGTTCCTGTATTCACTTCGCCATTGGCTTTGAATATGAACGGGTACAATTATACCGAAGATGTGTGCGATCCTATTCTATCCACTGGAGACCAAGAAGTAGAAACTGGGGTAGTTTTCCCGAACCCGGTTCAGGATGTATTATACACCACGTTCCCTGAGGCTGATTCCTACATCATTTACGATGTTATGGGTAGAAAGACGTCCCAAGGAAAGCTGAATGCTTCTAGAGCGATCAATGTAGAGAGCCTATTACGAGGAGTCTACTTTGTAACCATAGCAAATGATAGCGGACAGAAACAGACCTTTAAATTCATTAAGAATTAGCGGCCAATTTATACTGGCTAACCTGAGGTTCCGTATGGGGTTTTCCCCAGCGGAGCCTTCTTTTTTAATTGAATTTCAAAAAAATAAAAGAATAGGGGGTAACAATCCATTCGGTCATGGATATAAGGGTGTAAACTAAAAATAATGATTATGAAAACTCTAAAGAATAACAAAACAGCACTAAAGAAATTTGGACTAAAAGCCATGTTGCTGGGATCCCTATCCTTGGGATTGGTAAGCTGTGATCTATCCGATGACGGTAATGGAGGGGTCGTTATGATTCCTATTGTAATTGACGGAACCGAACTCATGAACGACATTCAGAGCAACCGAGAAGAAGCCTTGCAAACCTTCACTATCGATGCTTCTTTAGGCGGAACCCTAATTGGGGAACAAGGAACCAACCTGGTGTTTGCCCCTAATAATTTTCAATTGTCGGACGGAAGTCCCGTAAGTGGCTCCGTAACTGTAGAATTGTTGGAAGTATTCGGGAAAGGCGATATGGCGCTTCAACGTGTAGCTACCAACGGTAAGAATGACCAAGGGGAAGTAGAAACCCTTATTTCTGGAGGCGAAGTTTTTATTCGTGCCGATCAGAACGGGGAACCTGTGTTCCCAGCAGCTCCTTTTCAATTATTTGTTCCTAACGATACATTCGATCCCGAGATGCAACTGTTTTCTGTTACCGAAGATTGTGACACCTTGGATTGCGAAGTGGTTTGGGAAGAAGACGAAGCAGAACTCATGCAAGGCGAAGGTATGGGACCCGATGGTACTTATGTAGTAGGATATACAGGATTTAGGGAAACTTTTGGTTGGACCAATCTTGACCGTTGGGCTGGATATGCAGGCCCCAAAACACTGATCTACGTAGATGTTCCCGAAGGCTATAATGCTACCAACTGCAGCGTCTATGTTTCTTACGACGGAGAACCCGCTTTGGCCTTGTTGGATATTTATGATGAAGGTGAAGGATTGTTCACCGAACACTACGGACAAATGCCTATTGGTCAGGAAGTACACTTCATATTTATGTCCAAACAAAACGGATCCTATATATATGCCATTCAAGGCACTACCATAGGCGAAGACCATATAGAAGTAATAGGTACGACCCAAACCAGTACCGAAGCAGAACTTTTTGCCCTAATCGAGGCACTTCCTTAAGTGTTGTTGGTTGGTTTGTTGAAGCATCCCGGCAGGGCGTATATAAGCTGGGGTGCTTCTTTTAATACACAATGAAATGGATTTTTAGTAACTTTAAAGAACTAAACTAACCGCCATGAAAATTAGGAACTTCACATTACTCGTATTGGGGGTTATCTTTTTGTTGGCCTGTTCCAGCGATGGTGACGAAAATTGTACTGTGGGAGCTATCCACAGTCCCAATGCACAAGATCCCATAGATGGGGCCGAGTACCAAGCCAGTTTAATGGAATGCAGATTGCCAAGGGTACAGAATTTTAGTGCTTCCAACATTATGGGGGAAGAAATCCTTGCACAACAAGGAACCCGCATTTTTGTAAACCCCCAGACCTTTACAAAAGATGGAAATATTATCGATGGTGATGTAGATATTGCTCTCATTGAAATGTATGAGCCCGGCGAAATCATTGCCTGTCAATTATCCACCAACGGCGTAAACCTTTCAGGAAACATAGAGCCTTTATTCAGTGAAAGTATTTTTTACTTAGACATTACCTACCAGGGTGCTCCTATTGAATTTATACAACCCATTCGGGTTTTTATCCCTTCAAACAATCTGGGCGAGCAACAGTTCCTTTTTCACTCCCCAACCTGCCCCGAATTGGAGTGCACGGTGTTATGGGAAGAGGAAATCACTTCGGTCCCCGTTTTCGAAAAACCGTATATAGATGCTACGGGCGTAAAGGTTTTTGGATACCAAACCGTAATGCAAACCCTGGGATGGAAAAACATTGGAAGATACAATACAGACCCTTCTCCCAGAACCATAGCGTATAACAAAGCCCCTACAGGATACAACAAAACCAATGGGAATGTTTTCCTGTGCTATGATACGGCAAGTACTGCTATTGGTTTGTTCGATGCGTACAACGCTAACCTCGATGTATATTCGGAAACCCATTCTCAGATTCCAGAAGGGATTATTGCCGATGCCATTTTTGTCACTGTACAGAACAACCAATACGAATATGGAACCAAAAGGGGAACTGTTACCACCGATTTCCTTACCACTACTTTAAGCATCCAACGTACCGATGAAGCTGGATTGATTAATGCTATAAATGGTTTGTAGTATGAAAAAGCCATTCAACATACCGATAACATGTTTGTTGCTTTTGTTGTGCGGAACACTATCCGCCCAAGAAGTACAACAGGATACACTTACCCGAAAGGCACCTGTGTTTTACGATGTGTTGGGAAACAAGGTGGATTTTAGGGCCGATATGCCTCCTTTAAACCAAATTGCTGGAGCTCCCAAAGCCTACTATACGTATTATTGGGAATTTGGTGATGGTAACTATAGTTTTGAAGAAAAACCATCGCATAACTACCAAAAACCTGGGGAGTATACTGCAAAGCTTTGGAGTACGAACAATTACGACAATGGGAAACCCCCAGAAAGCAGACCTAAGCAGGTTTCAGTAAATTTTGACCCTGACGACCAGACCGATATGGCTGGCTTGGATGAAAACTCCCCCTTTGTGGGAGAGGATGACCTTCTGGTAAAAACCAACCGCGAAGCTCTTCCCGAACAGGAGGTAGTGCTTATAACCAGCTATAAAAACACCAAGGATTATGTGACCAATGGGAAGCTGTACCTTTTTTACAACGATACCCAGTTTAAGGACAATAACTTTGTGTTGGAAGACACCCGTATGTACCACGGGGAACAAATTTCCAGCGAAGTACTTTTTGCAGATACCAAGGAAGTGAATGACACAAGAAGTTATTGGGCGTCTAAAGGCAATGAACTTGTTTTTAGGAAAACAGCCATTCAGGATACAACAAAACGTACCGTATTGCCTGCCACTTTGGATGAATCCAAAGAATTGTATCGCGATTATCAAGTCATCGAATTTCAGGACATGCAACCTGGAGAAGAGCGGAATCTATTCAGAACCCTCAAGACCACCCCAGAAATGCTCAAGGATACCAGTGCTATAGTTACGCTGCGAAGTATTTATGTGCCTGATGAGAACTATGGGAACCATACCGTAAAGGATACCGAATTGGAAATCGTTACTTCCCATGACCCTAACAAAATGTCCTCTAGTGGAACCATTATGAACTACCGTTTTGTACGCCTTAAAAAAGTGAAGTTTAAAGTTCGGTTCCAAAACGATGGAGAAGGCCCTGCTAATACCATCCGATTGGAAGTGGATACCCCGGAAATGTTCGATAAATCTACCTTGGAAATCATGGATATGTATCCCGAATGCCGGATTTGCCCCAAACGGGAAGTCAATTATTCCTGTTTGGATACCATCTTGGAAAAGGATAAGATCATTTTTACCTTCAAAAAAATCTATTTGCCGGGAACGGCCCAGAAAGGAGTTAAAGACAAGGATTCCACCAAAGGGTTTGTAAAATACCGTATGAAATTTGGGAAGAATTTTCACAAGAAAAAAACGAGGAGTAGAACCGCCATCTATTTCGATAAAAACGAACCCATACTCACCAATTACAGTACGACCCGTTTCCTGCCAGGGATTTCCATTGGAGCCAAGGCGGGATATATATTCAATCCCGATTTGGACAACAGCCGTGAATATTTTGCAGGGGCTACTATTTCCCAGTTTAAGAGTTACCGTGGGTACCTGCAAGCCGAGCTTTTTTTCTCGGCCAAATCTTTTGATGACTTGCGTAATTTCGAAACCATCAATACCAACGACATAGGTATTTCAGAAATTATGCGATTTACTGAAGCCAACGAAGAGAACGGTATTACCACCTACCTCGTTCCAATTTCCTATCGTTACAACCTGAATAACTTTTTGGCTGTAGGGGCAGGGGTTCAACTTAAATTGGATTTAAGCACTACCTGTGTTTCGGAACGAACGGGCGAATTCTTTTTGGACATCCCCGGGGAAGGTGAGATACGAGATGAAACCCGCGATACCTTTCAACGGATAGAATGCGACGAGAGTTTCACTAATTTCCAGAGTGGGGTATTTATAGGAGCCAATGTGGGAGGGGTCCGTATAGGGCCCAGTGTGGGAATGCGTTATGTATTCAATTTTAATGAACCCACCTCACAGATTCAAGTCTACGGAATTTGGAAATTTTAAGAATCATAGTTCTATGTTTGGGTGTAGGCTTCTTGACTTTTAAAGGAACTGCCCAAATTGCTACTGCCGATGAAGCTTATGAACAATTGGATGTTTTTTTAGGCAATCCCTCCCAATCGTCCATGACTTCTTTTTTGAATGAAATAGAAACCTGGAACCCCCAAACCAAGGAGGGGCAAATGGCCAAGGTGGTTTCCTATTGCAATTTGGGTTACTACCAACGACAGTATGTTCTCTTTTTCGATGCGATACGCAGTTACGAACAAGCCAAACAATTGTACCAAGAACATTCCTTAGAGGGATACGATATGATCGAGTTCTGCTACAAACCCTTGGGAAATCTGTATACCCAAACCAACGCTTTAGAAGAAGCAGAGCATACCATAAAAGAATACATCCTACAAACGCAAGAGGAAGGACGAGTAGAAGAGGAAGCAGCAGGTTTGTTGAATCTTTCTGTTGTTTTTCAAAGTAAAGGAAATTATCGCCAAGCCATTCAAGTGTTGGAACAGGGGACGCAATTAACTCCAAATAATAAAGATTTTCAACTCAATTTGGCGAACAACTACCTTAGTTTAGGGGATATAGACACATCTGAAAAATTGATCGGTCCAATGCTTGAAAAAGACGATTGCAAAGTATTGCAATTATGGGCTAGTATTCAATTAAAAAAAGACGCTCCGGAAAGTGCAATTCAAGCGTTGCAAAGGTGTTGGGATTTGAATCAAACATACCAAATGCTTTCCGTTAGGGAGTTGGCAAAATTGAGTCTGGCCATGGCTCAAACACAATGGGTTTTGGGCAATGCTGAAGAAAGCAAAATCAACCTTTATAAATTGTACACCATACTGATCCCTAATTTTTCCATACAGACCGAATTTCCAATGCAAAAACAATTGTTTTCGGATAATACCTTGATAGATGCGTTGGATCTACATGCAAAGATCCTGGGAAGTGAACAGCAGTGGGAATCGGCGTACGAAGCCTATGTTCGGGCCTTTCAAGTAGAGGAATTGTTGGATGATCCATCGGTATTACAGGAAACAAAATTGCTACAACAAACCCGAAATAAAGTTAGAAGCGAAAATTGCATGAAGCTGTTGTTCGAGTTGTATAAAAATGGGAAGGATACAAGATGGTTAGAAAAAGCATTTGCCATAGATCAACAATCCAAGTCGCCTGTACTTCGTGAAGCAAGGCAATGGCAGGAATCTTTGTTGGAAAAGGAGGATCCACTATATCAATCATTAAGAACTGTAAAGAAAGAATTGGCATTGTTGAAGGTACAAATGGAGCAGATGCGAAAATCTCAAGTGTTGCATCCACAATTGTTTCATGAACTGCAAGTCTCCTATAACGAAGCGTTGCTAAAGCAACGTTCTCTCTACGAATCCATAAATGATAGATACCCCAATAAGAATAGAGGAAAAGAAGTATCCCTTTCCAATGCTATATCACATTGCAAACAGCATGGTGTAACTATGGTAAGCTATTTCTTTGGGAAAGAACACATATATCAGTTTATAATCTCTGGGAGTGAGGTAGTGCTTTATCGTTTAACTGAAAACAAAAAAGATATAATTGATATATTGCAATATATTAATGATTATACTATTTACTTTGAAAACCCCAGTGGTATAGCCAATAACCCTTTAGGGTTTGTAGTTTCTTCCCATATATTGTACAGGGAGTTACGATTACCTACCGACGAACATCTGGTGGTTATTCCCGATGGAATCCTTGCTTTTGTTCCTTTTGCGGCATTGATCACACAGGAAACCCAAACCACGGACTTTTCTGAAATGCCCTTTCTCATTAAGCAATCCCAAACCACCTACGTATTATCGGTTAGTGACTATATGAATAGCACTACATTAAAAGAAAAACCGACACTGCTGGGTGTTTTCCCCGTATTTGCCAATACCCCAAAAGCATTGACGTATTCTGTAGAGGAAGCCAATGGTGTAGAAAAATACATGAAGGCTTCTTTACTCATGGGAAGTGAAGCCACTTCAGGATCTTTTTTAGAACAATCTTCCCAATACGATATCTTACATGTTTCTACCCACGCACGGGGAGGTACATTTACGAATCCTGCTGCTATCGAATTTATAGACCGAACCATGACCTTGGATGAGTTGTACGGATATGAATTCGATAAGGAGTTGGTCGTACTTAGTGCCTGCGAAACCGGGGTCGGAAAGGTGATTAAAGGAGAAGGGGTACAGAATATGGCTAGGGCGTTTCAATATACAGGTACCGATCATGTACTATTTTCCCTTTGGAATGTAAACGATTACAGCACCTCCCAAATCATGAAAGGTTTTTACAAGGAATTCCGTAAAAGGGGAATGAAGAGTGCTTCGCTTCGGGATGCCCAACTGGACTATCTGTCGGAAACCAACCTGGACAACACCAAGAAATCACCTTACTATTGGGCTGCTTTTGTGTACTATGGCACCACCGAAGTACCCCAAACGTACTCCAATGTGTTGTATATATATGGTATTCTTGGACTGCTTTTATTGGTTGTTCTGTTTCTTTTTATGAGGAAACGCAAAGTAGCTTTAGCAAAAGGAAAAACAAACGAAAATCCGTAACTTGCCTCGCTTAGTTTTAACGAAATTAAATGTCACCCCGAGCCTTATACAGGGGTTTTCCATATGAAGTATTCCCTATTACCCAACACCAACCTTGAAGTAAGTAAAATATGTTTGGGCACCATGACTTTTGGTCGCCAGAATACAGAAGCCGATGCCCATGCGCAATTGGATTATGCCTTGGAAAAGGGAATAAACTTTGTGGACACGGCCGAGATGTATGCAGTCCCCTTTACCATGGAAACCCAAGGTCTTACCGAACAATACATAGGAACCTGGTTAGCTAAAACAGGGAATAGGGATAAGATCGTTTTGGCTACAAAGATTACGGGTCCGGGAAGGGGGATTTTTAAGGACATGCGCCCTCACTTGGATTTCAGTAAGGAGTCTTTGGACGATGCCTTGCACAAGAGCCTAAAACGATTGCAGACCGATTACATAGACCTATACCAATTGCATTGGCCCGAACGTGCCGTGAATATCTTTGGGGTACGTGATTACGATCATACCTACAATACACAATGGCAAGATAATATTGGAGAAATCCTCGATCGGTTGGAAGGTTATGTAAAGGACGGTAAGATTCGACACATAGGGTTGTCCAACGAAACCCCTTTTGGGATCATGCGCTATATGGAAGAACACCGAAAAGGAAAACGGAAAATGGTGTCTACCCAAAATGCATACAGCTTGTTGCAACGTCGTGACGAGGTAGCATTGAGCGAAGTTTTACAGATGGAAAATGTAGGGTATTTAGCCTATTCCCCTTTGGCTTTTGGAGTATTGTCTGGGAAGTATCTGAACGGGCAAAAACCAGATGGGGCCCGTGTGACCATGTTCCCCAATTACAGCCGCTATAGTAGTACTTCCTCCCTAAATGCCACTGCCAAGTATGCAGAAATTGCTAAAAAACATGGAATGAGCCTTGCCCAAATGGCATTGGCCTTTGTAAACGAACGGCCTTTTGTAACCTCCAACATCATCGGGGCTACCTCGTTGGAGCAGCTTTCGGAGAACATAGATAGCATCAACATTTCGCTTTCTGAAGAAGTGCTTAGGGATATTCAAAAAGTACATACGGAGATGCCGAATCCAGCACCTTGATTTTAGCCAAACAGATATTTCACTACATCGTGTACCTTGGCTAACTTGATAACCTGAATGCCGTAAGTCTCTTTAGGAAGTTTACAGTATTTGGAAATAATGATGCTTTCAAACCCGAGCTTTTCGGCTTCAGAAATTCGCTGATCGATTCGGGTAACAGGGCGCACTTCACCCGCTAATCCTATTTCGGCAGCAAAACACATGCGCTTATCAATAGCGATATCAACATTGGAAGACAACACGGCTGCAACCACGGCCAAGTCTATGGCAGGGTCGTCTACCGAAATTCCACCTGTTACATTGAGGAATACATCTTTAGCACCCAATTTAAATCCAGCCCTTTTTTCCAAAACAGCCAGAAGCATGTTTAATCGTTTTACATTGTACCCTGTGGTACTGCGTTGTGGGGTTCCGTAGACTGCCGTACTCACCAAAGCTTGTATCTCAATGAGTAAAGGGCGCATGCCTTCCAAAGTAGCAGCAATGGCAGTTCCGCTTAGTTCCTCTTCGTTTTTGGAAATGAGTATTTCGCTGGGATTGGATACTTCCCGAAGCCCGCTTCCCTGCATTTCGTAAATGCCCAATTCGTGGGTGCTTCCAAATCGGTTTTTGTGTGCCCGTAAGATTCGGTAGGCATGGTTGCGATCGCCTTCAAACTGCAAAACGGTATCCACCATATGCTCCAGTATTTTGGGTCCAGCGATATGTCCATCTTTAGTGATGTGTCCAATAAGGATAACTGGGGTAGCGGTTTCCTTGGCAAATTTTATGAGCTCCGCAGTGCATTCCCTAATTTGGGAAACACTTCCGGCACTGCTTTCTATATGATTGGTTTGTAGCGTCTGTATGGAGTCGATCACCAAAATATCGGGTTGCATTTCCCCAATGTTCCTAAATATGTTTTGGGTATTGGTTTCCGTTAGGATAAAACACTGCTTGGAATTGGGATGAATGCGCTCTGCCCGCATTTTGATTTGCTGGGCACTTTCTTCCCCTGAAACATACAGGGTTTTGTAGGGCAATTGCAAAGCTACTTGTAGCATTAGTGTGCTTTTCCCTATGCCTGGTTCTCCGCCCAAAAGGGTTAAGGATCCTGGCACCAAGCCACCACCCAATACGCGATTCAGTTCTTGGTTTTGGGTATTTAGGCGTGCTTCTGCCGTGGTGCTTATTTCTGAAACAGGAATCGGTTTCGCAATTCGTTTCGACGAAGCTTCGGTAGCTGTATCCCACCCTGCTTTCTGCTGTTTTTGTACAACCTCTTCGGCAATGGTGTTCCATTGTTTGCAAGAAGTACACTGCCCTTGCCATTTGGAGAATTGACTCCCGCAGTTTTGACAGAAAAATGTGGTCTTGGTCTTTGCCATAATCGTTTCAGCTAAAATAGATATATTTACTATCGTGATAAAAAAAATAACCCCCTTCTTTTTTTATTTACTGACCTTAAGTGGTTTAGCGCAAACGGACGCAGTTTATCACAAAGTGTTTTCCAAGCAAGACGGGTTGGATCTCGATGTAATCCATACCATAGCATTTGACGATGAGGGATTTTTGTGGCTGGGGGGAGCCCAACTGGAAATTAGGGAGATCATACTAAGTGATAAAGAACTGTCCCTAATGCGATTCAATGGAGTATCTTTCCATAGCATCCCTTTCCCGAAAGGTGACCGTAGAATCCTAAGCACACATCAATTATACAAAAGAGCCGATGGAAAGCTTTATGTAAGTGCCAGAACAAACGATGGGGATGCCCTTTTCTTGTTAGATCCTTATACGACACAGTTTAAAGAAGTGCGCCTTCCCCATTCGGAAACTTTCGATGTAGCAATATCCCGGGTGTTTCATTATAACGGGAAAGACTATATACTCACACAGATAGATAGGGACATTAGCCTCAATATTCTCAATAAGGATTTGACCTTAACGCCCTTGTTTAGCTTTACCAGTAACGAGAACAAGTTTCGGCTGGATGAATCCACATGCTTTATTCCCTATGAGGATTATTGCATTATTGGCGATGATAATTTCCCTATTTCCTATGTGGATTGGGAAGGGAATATGCTGAAGCGTTTTTCTGAAGATACCTTTTTACGGGACCGTGACGTAACGGTTTATAAGTTTTGGATGGATGAAGTTTTTGAAGTACACGATGAAAAATATGCGTTCATACATTCCCAAGGGCAATTGCATCAAATTTTGAATGAAGAGAAGGATGTCTTGCCTATAGAAGGGAAAGGGTTCGAGTTACCTTCAAAAGTAATCAAGACATACAACGACCCTTTAGGGAATCATATTATAGCCAAAAGGGACGAAGGCCCTCTTCAGTTTTACACATTGGGAGAAGATGGTTTTGTTCCCTTGTTCGAGAGTGGTTCTTTCGAGAATACCTCTTCGGTAGAAATCATCTCAAAAGACCTTTCCAAAGATCTTTGGGTGACTTCCAATTATGGGGGACTCCATTACTTTAAATTCCCTGAAAGGAAAATAAAAAACTACTTGCAGGAGGAACAGCTAAGGGCTATGGCTCCGTTAGACGGGAATCGCTATATGGTAGCTACCGAAAGCAAAGGTTGGTTTGTGTTGGATGTAAACACTGGAAAAACGGAACCATTCCCGCTTATTGAAAACGGTAAAACTTTTATACCGACTTCGTCTAGAAGCATGTTTATGGAAGGGGACTTTATTTGGAGCAATAGTTTTGGAAATATCCTAGAAGTGAATCGCGAAACGGGGGAAACCACTTCGTACCGCCATTATCCTGTTACCAGCATGGTGGCACCCACAGACTCTACCTTTATCTATGCTACCAGAGGATATCATTTAATGGAGTTTAATAAGAACACCAAGAAACACACAAAATTGGCCTTAACAGATAGCCTTGGAATGTACGATCTCGAATTTTGGGACGAGGGTGCCGTAGTTGTTGGGACCGATAAGGGGGTTTTGGTATACGACTTTGAAAAAGAAAAGGCTCGGCTCATCAATAATCCTTCGCAATTGGAAGATCCCTTTATTTTGATGACCGATTACCACCCCGACTATGGATACCTTTTGGGAACCCGGGCAGGACATTTGGTAGCTTTCAATTTGGAAACAGAGACCTTCACCACCCTCTACAAAGATGATCTTAATGCAGGGATTGCAACGGTTCTTTTTGAAGGGGACACTTGGTGGATCAACACTTTTAACGGTATGGTAGCCTACAACATAAAAGAAGGCACCAAAGTTCGTTTTTCCGAAAAAGACGGATTAAGCCATAAAGAAGCTAACCGATACAGTGCTTTGGATACGGGTGATGGGTTTTTGGTTGGATGCATTAAAGGGCTCAATTATTTTAAACCCGAAGAATTAAAACCCAAAGAGTCCCATTCCGAACTCCGCTTGTTGAAAGTAAGGAATTACGACAAAGAAGAAGGCGAGATTATAGATCACCTGAACAGGGAATTTTTGGATGAACAATCCAAGATTGTCTTGCCTACCGAATATAAGGAACTGCAAATAGACTTTGCCCTTACCCACAATGCGGAGAACAGGGATCATTCGTTCCGATACCGTATGGATGATCAAGGTTGGGTAGATCTTAAGCAAGAACAGACCATTCGCTTTCCCAGTCTTGGAGCGGGCAGCTATCTTTTGGAAATAGAGGCATTAAACTATTCGGGAGATAAAATAGGGGATTCGCTTTTGCTTACCATCGATTCAAAAAATTTCTTTTACAAAACATGGTGGTTCTATCTATTGCTATCGCTCTTTGGAATGAGCTTGGCTTTTTATTTTTTGAAGCAGGCTCAGGAAAAAAGAAAGCTACAGGAGGATTTTTCAGAAAATCTATTGCTTTCCCAAGAAACAGAGCGCACCCGAATTGCCAAGGAACTGCACGATAGTGTGGGGCAACAGCTTACCCTTATTAAACGAAAGGCCCAGGATCTTTCCCAAGGGGAAATATCGAACATGACCCATGGTGCTTTGGAAGAAGTACGGAGTATTTCCCGCGGACTGTATCCCGCTGTGCTGAAGCAGTTGGGACTTTCGGAAAGCATAGAACAGCTTATTTATGATTTGGATGAACAAACCGATTTGTTTTGTACTTCGGAGATAGATGATATAGATGCCTATTTTTCTGAAGAAGGAAGCTTAAATTTTTATAGATTTATTCAAGAAAATATAACCAACGTCCTAAAACATGCTGAAGCAACTTCCCTGACCGTTATGGTTAAGAATAAAGGGAACAAGGTAAAAGTAAGGATAGCGGACGATGGCAAGGGATTCGATGTTACCGATAAAATGAAGAACCATAGTTTGGGCCTCAAGACACTTTCAGAAAGAATTCGGATTCTAAGAGGGGTCCTTCAAATAAATAGTAAAAAAGGCAAAGGCACCGAAGTAATTGCCGAGATACCTATTTCATGAACAAACAGGACATAACCATATTGCCTGCCGATGATCACCCAATGTTGCTGAAAGGGCTTTCCGATCAATTAAAAGAATCGGGCTTTTCAGTATTGGAAGGTGCTGTAAATGGTGCCCAGGCATTGGAGAGTATTGTGAATGAGCATCCCCAAGTGGCTATTCTAGATATAGAGATGCCATTGCTTTCTGGTTTCGAAGTCATCAAAAAATGCAAAGAGAAGGAAGTCGATACGCGGTTTATCATTCTTACCTCCCACAAAGAAAAAGCCTTTGTCCTAAAAGCCAAGAAACTGGAGATATCAGGTTATTTACTGAAAGACGAACCTTTTTCTGAAATTGAGAAATGCATTATGGCAGTAGCCAATGGAAAAAGCTATTTCAGTAGTGCTTTCGATGAAATCTTCAACAGGGAAATAAGCCCCCAGTTGGAAAAAATTAAATACCTATCGCCTTCGGAGCGAACCATTGTACGGCTCATTGCCCAAGAAAAGACCAGCAAGGAGATTAGCGATTTGTTGACTATTTCGCACCGAACCGTTCAAAAACACCGTGCGAATATTATTGCCAAATTAGACCTTCCCAAAAATGTAGATTCCCTATCCGTTTGGACGTTGGAAAACAAAGAGATCATTCTTTCCCTCTAACTACGTACCCCTACGTAATTTTTGACTAACTGTACGTATTTTCTGGCGTTACCCTAGTCGTTACATTTACAACAACCAATTTTTTCTAGACATGAAAAAGATGTTACTCCCAGTCTTTTTTCTTGTATGTATCCAAGCCTTTGGCCAAGATACCAATCCCCCTACGGCTGTTTGTTCCGACTTCAATGCTTTTTTGGATCTAACAGGATCCGTTACCATCATGGCGAGCGATGTGGATGGTGGCTCCAGCGATGCTGAAGGCCCCGTGACCCTTTCTATAGACATCGACACATTTACCTGCGCCGATTTAGGGCCCAATACGGTAACATTAACCGTAACCGATGGTGGAGGCAATACGGATAATTGTATGGCTACAGTCACCATAAACGAAACGACCGAACCCGTTCAGGCAAACTGCCAAGATATTACCATCCTGTTGGATGCTTCAGGGAATGCGTCCATCGTACCACAGGATTTGGACGATCCTGGCAATCCTTCCACAGGATACAGCTCTTGCAGTACCCTTACGTTTAGTGCCAGCCAAACAGCATTCAATTGTGACGATGTGTTTAACCCTTTACCCGTCAACGAGCTTATCCTTACAGGGATCATAGGGGATACAGCTACTACGGGCAGGCCTAGGGCCATAGAACTCTATGCAATAACGGACGTAGCTGTTGGCGACTTAAACTTATACGGATTAGGTTCCGCTAATCCTGCTGAAGGAACTGTAACGGAAGAATTCACCTTTCCAGCAAATGCAGCTATCATTTCTGCAGGAACACATATTACCATTACGGAGAACAATACCACCTTTACCAATTTCTTTGGAGTAGCTGCCGATTATGTGGCTCCAACGGCAGCCAATATAGATGGGAACGATGTGGTTTCCTTATTCAAAAACGGAAGCCCTGTCGACACTTTTGGGGATATTAATGCGGTAGAAATACAACCCGGTGTGGAATTGGGGCGATTGGATCAATGGGCGTATACCAATGGTTGGGCCTATAGGGTCGATAACACAGAACAGAATGGAGGAACTTTCGATTTTAATGACGGAACCTGGATTTACAGTAGTCCGGGCGCATTGGGTACAGCAACTACCAATGCTTCCTTACCAAGTAGCATACAGTTTCCAATAAACACCTACACATTTATCCCTTTTGGGAGTCCTTCTCCAATACAGGTTACCTTAACGGTAGACGATGGCAATGGTAATATGTCCAATTGCATGGCCAACGTAACCGTTTTGGATAACATTTCTCCTTCCTTTTCGGTCATGAATATTACAAAGACGTTGGATGGCATGGGGAATGCTTTTGTGGAAGCGAGTGAGTTGTATACTGCAGAAGCGGTTGACAATTGCAACGGAGGAGTTGTACTCCGATATCGGGTAGAGCCCAGTCAGTTTGGCTGTAGTGATATAGCAACCAATCCCAACCCTGTTGAGGTAACCGCCATAGATGTCTTTGGAAATGAAACCACTCATACCGCATTGGTCACTATTCAAGATACAACGGCTCCTAACAACTTATGTGCAGATATTACAGTGTCTTTAGATGCCAACGGAATGGCAACCATTACTCCAGACGATATACTGGGGGCTAGCGGGGATCCCTGCGGGATTTCGGTACAGAGTATAGATGTTTCTACTTTCGATTGTTCCAATCTTGGGCCCAACAATGTGGAACTCACCCTCACCGATCCCTATGGAAATACATCTACTTGTACAGCCATAGTAACGGTAGAAGATACCACAGCACCCAATGCCATTTGTCAAGATATTACGCTACAACTGGATGCCAGTGGAAATGCAACCCTTACCGCAAGTCAATTGGATAATGGTTCCAGCGATGCTTGCGGAGTGGCTTCCTTAAGTATAGATACAGCTAGTTTCGATTGTTCCGATCTAGGAGCCAATTCAGTAGTACTTACTGTAACTGATGGAAGCGGGAATGCGGCAACTTGTACAGCTACTGTTACGATAGAAGATAGCCTTAATCCCACTGCACTTGCCACAGATATTTCTGTAGTGCTCAACGCCAGTGGGGAAGCTTTCATTACGGGGAGTGATGTAGATAATGGTTCTAGCGATAATTGTGGTGCTATTTCCTTGTTGGTATCGCCTAATATGTTTACTTGTGCAGACACAGCAAACCCAGTTCCAGTAACCCTTACCGTTACCGATGGTTCGGGGAATGTAGCAACTGCTTCGGCCAATGTTACGGTAGTGGATAACATCCCACCTGTGGCTACCTGCCAGAATATTACTGTGTCTTTGGACGCCAGTGGCATGGCATCCATTACAGCGGCAGATGTAGATGCAGGAAGTACAGCTTCTTGTGGTTCTGTGACCACTACTATTGATGTTTCCAGTTTTAATTGTTCGAACATAGGACCCAACAATGTGGTATTAACGGTTACCAATGGAAGCGGTCTTACCACTCAATGTACAGCTGTAGTAACCGTAGAGGATATAACTCCTCCTGTGGTTGCTTGTCAAGACATTACCGTTATTTTGGATGCTTTGGGGAATGCCTCGATTGTGCCTAGTGATATAGATGCGGGTAGTTCGGATAACTGCGGGATTGCATCTTCTAGCTTGGATGTTACTAGCTTTACTTGTGCTGATGTGGGAACCAACCCAGTGACTTTGTCAGTAACCGATGTTAATGGAAACACGGCTTCCTGTTCCGCAACGGTTACCGTATTGGATGATATCAACCCAACAGCAGTATGTCAAAACATCACGATTGCATTAGATAGCAATGGAGTTGCTACCATAGATGCTTCCCAAGTAGATGGAGGAAGCTCCGATTTTTGTGGAATCGCTTCTAGGAGTGTTTCCCCCAATACCTTCGATTGTTCCAATTTAGAGGCAAATTCAGTTACCCTAACGGTTACCGATACCAGTGGGAATGTAGATACTTGTACGGCTATTGTAACTGTAGAAGATGATACGGATCCCGTGGCGGTTTGTCAAAATATTACCATTCAGTTGGATGCCAGCGGCAATGCGTTTATTGATGCTTCCGACATAGACGGAGGAAGTACCGATGCTTGTGGAATTGCCAGCATATCGGCCAGTAATACGCTGTTTAATTGTAGCAATGTAGGGGCAAATACGGTCGTGTTAACCGTGTTGGATACGAGTGGGAATATAGATACTTGCACAGCTATTGTTACCGTAGAAGATACCGTTGCCCCAACCATGATATGCCAGGATATTACGGTAAATCTAGATACTTCGGGAACTGCTTTTATAACGGTTGCCGATATTGATGGAGGAACCAATGATGCTTGTGGATTGTCTTCGGTAACTATAGACACCAGTACTTTCAATTGTGATGATTTGGGAGCCAACAATGTGACATTAACTGCTACCGATATTTATGGCAATGTGGCCAGTTGTGTAGCCGTGGTTACTGTTGCCGATGGAATAGATCCGCTGATTTCTTGTCCTTCCAACCAAACCGAAGTAATTCTAATAGGAACCCAATTTACCGTTCCCGATTACTTTGCCCTGGGATTGGCTACAGCCGATGATAATTGCACCGACCCTATCACCATTTTCTCGCAAAATCCTACTGTAGGCACACTATTGTCCGAAGGAACCTATACGGTTTCCCTTACAGCCGAAGACGATAGTGGGAATAGCGAGAGCTGTAATTTTCAATTGATTGTGGATGAAGTATTGGGTCTGGAAGACATTACCTCCAACCGTTGGGTGCGATTGGTTCCCAATCCTACTTCAGGAGCATTCAGTATACAACATTCAGAAACCATACAGATTCAAAAAATCTCCTTATACGACCTCTGGGGAAGGGTGATTTTGGAAAAACAACAAGGGGTTACCAGCATAGATATTTCCCACTTGCCTTCCACCCAATACATTGTAAAAGTGGAAACGGAGGATGGCATTTGGGTGCAACAACTTATTAAAGATTAAGGGTCATGCAATTAAAACATTACATCATTTTCGTTCTCCTTTTGGGCAGTTTTTCAGCCCATGCGCAGCAAGTGGTTAGGGCTACCGTAAGTACGGCGGGAGCTTCAGAAACCATTACGGTTGGAGAGCAGGAATATGTCCTTCAACAAAGTATAGGGCAACAAAGTGTTATAGGAAGCTTTGCTACCGAAAGTAGGGCGACGAGACAGGGATTTATTCAACCACCCATCAGGATAAGCGGTATTGTTGAGGAGGATACCGACCTCGATGCGGTGGTCTATCCCAATCCTTTCGAGAGTACAGTCCGTATCAAGTTCAATGAAGAGATAAAAGGAACTGTATCGGTTGTACTCTACGATATTCAAGGAAGGCTTGTATACGATAAACCCTATGAAGTAGCTTCAGAAATTGAAGTGAATCTGGATTTTCTGTCCAAGGCTGCCTATGTCCTCTTGGTCACTTCAGAAAACAAACAATTTAAAGCCAATTTGCTCAAAAACTAATCCATTCCATATGAAAAGATATATACTCATTATACTGTTATGCTTAGGTTCCATTTCCTACGGGCAACAAGTGTTTGTTGAAGTTGGAAGAAACACCTCGCATTTCAAGTTCAAGAACAATGAAGGGGAGGAATTGCAGAATCTGCAATCCAAAACCAAAAGCTATGTAAGTGGAGGCTACAAGCATAAGATCTACAAAGGCTTGTCTGTAACCACAGGGCTCTCCTACCATAGTTATGGAGCCATAGGAAACGACGATGTCGTAGGCAATTCCTTTGAATGGGACATCGATTACCTAGGATTTAACCTAGGATTGGATTACGATTTCAAAATCACCGAAGATGTGTCGTTTTACCTACTTGCCACTGCCAATGCGGAATGGATGGTAGATGGAGTGCAATCTATTAACAATCAAGTATTCAATGTAAAAGACGTAGAGGAGTTTAATGACATTGCGATGTTTTTTCGGAGCGGAGGGGGAGTTCGTTTCGACATATCCGAGAAGGCGAAAATCTATGCCCAATACCTATACGGATCGGGTCTTGCCTTGGACGATAACAACAACTCGGCCACTACAGAACTTAGGATCAATGTGCATTCCTTTGGTATTGGGGTCTTGGTAGATATCCCCTGTAGAAAAAAAGAAGAAACCCCCGTGGAAGGTGCCGCAAGTGAAACCCAAAACCAGAAGTCATGAAAAAAATACTACTTTCCTTATTGTTTTTGGTCTGTGCATTTCATGCCTATGGGCAAACCGATGGATTGCATTACCAAGCCGTTATCATAGATCCCAATGTTCAGGAATTACCTGGACAAAATGCTACGGGTAATATTCTTCCCAATGAAGATGTAACCCTTCGGTTCACCATTTTCGATGCTGCTGGAAATCGGGAATACACCGAAATCCAGAACACACGAACCGACGCCTATGGAATGGTGAATGTGATCATAGGACAAGGACAGCCCCAAGGGGCCAATTTGTTTACAGAGATTTTCTGGGACGGAACCCGAAAGGATTTAAAGGTGGAGATTCAGTTTGGCGGACGCTTTATCGATTTAAGCAACCAGTCCCTAACCTTCATCCCTTATGCCTTTCATCGCGATATTATCGCGACAGGAACCGTAAATGTAGACGGAAATGTGTTTTTTGGAAGTGATTTGGTAGTGGATGGAACCACCAACTTAAACGGGAGTCTTTCTGTGAACAATGAAAGCCCAACCCAATTAACAGGGGCGTTAACGGTAGATGGACCCACCTCCCTGAACAGTACGTTAGACGTAAATAACGAAAGCCCGACCCATCTTACGGGAACCCTTAATGTAGATTTGGAAACCCGATTGGCTAGTACCTTGGAAGTGGAGGGAGTTACCGTTTTAGGGAACAATTTAAGGGTAGAGGGTGATACTGAACTGAATAGCACATTGGACGTGGATGGGGCGACCAATCTAAACAGCACGTTGGAAGTAGATGGTGCCACCCGATTAAACAGTACACTGGCAGTTCAAGATGCCACACAGTTAAACAGTACGTTGGATGTGGATGGCGCTACGACCATAAACAACACCTTGGATGTGACCAACCAAAGCCCTACACGACTTACAGGAACCTTAACAGTAGATGGTGTTACGAATCTGAATAGCGATGTAAGCATTAACAACAATAGTTCTTTAAATGTTTCAGGTGATTTGGTGGTGCAAGGAACCACGCTTTTTGAAGATGACTTGACCGTTGATGGGGATACCAACTTAAACGGGTTGTTGAATGTAAACAACAACAGTCCTACCATCTTATCTGGAACTCTTGGGGTAACGGGCGAAACTACCTTGGGAAGTTCCTTAACAGTCGATGGCCCAACAAATTTGGAAAGCGAACTGAATGTAAACAACCAAAGCCCTACCCAGCTTTCAGGAAGTCTTACGGTAGATTTGGGCACTGAGTTAAACAGCAGTCTTTCGGTAAACAATGGCAGTCCTACCTTTTTGTCAGGTACTTTGGAAGTGGAAGGTGCCATGAATTTAAATAATAACCTTACCGTAAACGGGGTTACCAACCTAAACAGTTTTGTTTTTGTGAACAATGGCTCTCCAACCAATTTATCAGGTCAATTGAACGTGGCAGGAGATACCGACATAGACGGTACGTTAATCGTAGATGGTATAACCACTTTAAATGAAGGGTTAACGGTTGCCAATGGTAGGGAAACCTATTTAACTGGTAAGATGGAGGTAGATGGCATTAGTACCTTGAATAATTCTTTGGAAGTGACCAATCAAAGCCCAACGACCCTCACAGGAACCTTAACGGTGGACGAAGCAACCACATTAAATAGCAGTTTGGATGTGGCAAATAATGCACCCACCTCTTTATCGGGAACCCTAAATGTGGATGGCGCTACAACCTTGAACAATACTTTGGATGTATTGAATGGATCAAGCACAAATCTCTCGGGAGCCTTAACGGTAGATGGCACAACAGATTTAAACGATAGTCTTACCGTGCTCAGCGGTAGTGACACAAATTTAAGCGGTGTATTAAATGTAGCAGGGGAGACCACATTGGGCAATACCCTAACGGTAGCTGGTGCTACTACGATAAATAACGACCTTACCGTTACTGGAAACACCTTTTTGGGTAGCTTAAATACCGAAAACATAAATATTCTGGGCGATAGTCCAGACTTTGTAGCCACTTTCGAAAACACCAATACAGGAAATGGGGACGGGATTGCTATTCGTTTGGGTAAAAATCATGGTGCTTGGGATGGGTCACAGATTTTGAAGATCGTAAATCCCTTAATAGGCGATCCCGATAGCGGTACACCACCCATCGATCCGACCTACCAAAGTGCGATGAATATTGTAAAAGCACAATTTCAATCGCCAGGGACTTTTTCGGTTTCCGACATGATCAATTTAGCGCCGGGAGGATTGCGTTCTGGAGGAATCTTGGCCATTAACGAATTTGTGTTTCAGCAAATGAACTCAAGTTTGGGATTGCCTAAAAATTTGCCTGGGGTAAATTTCCCTTTTACAACTTTGAGTCAATCCCCGCCACCACCGCCACCTTTTCCAGGGGTTACCATCCCATTTGTAAACGTAACCATTCCGGGCTGGCAGGTTCCTACGGTGAGCATTCCGAGTCAAGTACTCAATAATCCTATTGCCAACTTCCTTCCTTCATTACCTCTTACAGGAGATAATACGGGAGGACTTCCAGGGATTGAGTTTCCAACGATCCCAACCCAGGCTATTGCAGGTTCCCTGGATAAAAACAATGAATATGTTTCCTTTCAGGATAAAGACGGAAGAGTAACGGGAAGCATACGGGCACAATCATTACAGGATTTTGCCAACGAAACCATTTGTAACCCTGTGTATTTAATGAACGTAATTTCCAAGTTCATTGGGGTGGACCTTCTGGATAAAATAGTGGCAGGTTCTGTAGAGATGACCAACCTTATCGATAAATTCAACCATATAGGTGTGGAGTATACTTCAGGAAATGGGGATTATGCAGAGTGGTTGCCAAGGCAAGATAAAAACGAATACATAACCGCAGGGGATATTGTAGCCGTAAAAGGAGGTTTTATTACCAAAGATCTGAATGAAGTAGAACAGATTATGGTGGTTTCGCATAGACCCATCATATTGGGGAATACTCCCGATCCGTCGCAGACCCATTTTGGGAATAATGTTGCTTTTATGGGACAGGTTCCCGTAAAAGTAATGGGGCCCATAGAAACAGGGGATTACATCGTAGCACACTCTACCATTAAAGGATACGGTATTGGAAAATCACAAGAAGAAATGAAGGCCGAAGACTTTCAATTGGCCGTTGGTAGATCCTGGGAACAAAACCTAAATGAAGGGCCCAAGATGGTAAATACAGTTGTTGGGGTTCACAATGGAGATTGGGTAACGATTATCCAAAAGCTTCAGAAAAAACAACAGGCTTACGAAGCTCAATTCGAAGCTATAGAGGCCAAGGTGAATGCCCTGGATAAAAAGGCCAACGAATTGGTATTGGAAAACAAACAGTAAACCGCATCTTATGAAACGTCTATTGTATCTATCGATTTTTCTGCTTGGGATGGGGTTGTATGCCCAAACCGATGGGCTTAATTATCAGGCCATTATTTTAGATCCCAATATTCAGGAATTGCCAGGGGTTAATGCCTCAGGAAATATATTGCCCAATACTAATGTTGTTATCCGTTTTTCGATTCTTTCCCAATTAGGGGAGATCGAATACATAGAGCAGCACCAAACCCGAACCGATGCCCAAGGGATGATCAATCTGGTGATTGGTCAAGGGGAACGTTTAGGGTTTCATTCATTTACCAATATTTCTTGGGATGGAAGTCCGAAGAACCTAAAAGTGGAAATAAATCTAGGAGTTCGTTTCAATGCGTTGAGCGAACAGACCCTAACCTTTATTCCTTATGCCTTTCACAGGGACATTATAGCTACAGGGGATTTAAATGCAGATGGAAATATACTATTTGGGAATGATTTGGTGGTTGAAGGAGATACAACCTTAAATAGCTCCTTGGATGTTAACAACGAAAGTCCTTCCCAATTTTCAGGGATTCTTACGGTAGCCAACGAAACCAACCTGAATAATTCCTTGGATGTTAACAACCAAGCACGCACCCGTTTTACGGGAACACTGGATGTTGATGGGGCCACTAATCTCGGCAACAGACTTCTTGTTATTGATGACACCTTTTTTAATAGTTCGCTTTCTGTAGATGGCAGCACGCGCTTAAGGGGGACCTTGGATGTAGAAGGAGCTACCCATCTCCACGATCGCTTGATTGTTGATGAAGCTACCCAATTAAACAATACGTTAATGGTAGCCGATGCTACTATTTTGCGTAGAACACTAAACGTGGATGGAGCCACAACCCTTAATAACGCCCTTAGGGTAGACAATCAAAGAGCTACCACATTGTCGGGTACACTCACTGTAGATGGCGAAACCGATTTCAATGGAAACGTACTGGTAAATAATTCCAGCAATGTTATGGTTTCTGGCGATATGGCTATTGGCGGGGATACGGTATTGCAACAGGACATTACAGTCGAAGGCGATACCAACCTTAATAGCTCCCTTTTTGTGAACAATGGAAACCCAACATCGTTGAGTGGAACACTGGATGTTACAGGACAGACAAACTTGGGAAGTAGCCTTTTGGTACAGGGAACTACCGATTTAAACAACCTCTTGCGGGTAAATAACGGAAGTTCAAGCCTATTAACAGGAACATTGATGGTAGACTTGGCTACCCAACTCAACGGGAGGCTTATGGTAAGTAACGGAAGTCCAACCTACCTTTCAGGTTCATTGAATGTAAATGGGGAAATCGACTTTGGTCATGATCTTACGGTAGAAGGGATTTCAAATTTTAACGACGAATTAAATGTGCTTAATGGAGCCCCGCTTCAATTGTCAGGTGACTTGGATGTAGAAGGAAACGCAAATCTTGGAGGGAGTCTTACGGTTATGAACCCTACTACCTTTAATGATAACCTTACGGTTACTAATACAGAATCAACCCAGTTTACGGGACCCCTTGAAGTTGATGGCGAAACCATCTTAAATGATGCACTTACGGTAACGGGGCAGTCCCCGACACAATTAAATGGAATCCTTGCAGTAGACGGAACTACACTTTTTAATGCTTCTTTGGAAGTTGCCAACCAAAGCCCTTCTAATTTTACAGGGACTTTCATGGTGGGTGAAGGTGCTTCGTTGCAATCGGATTTGGAAGTTACGAATGCAAGTAACACATACTTTTCGGGGAATCTATTTGTTGGAGCGGTTACCAACATCAATGCATTAAATGTAAACAATGGGGCAAAAACAGAACTTACGGGATTGTTGGATGTAACGGGAGTGACCACGCTAAGCAATACATTGGGAATTGCCAATGCTACTACCATAAACAACGACTTAACGGTAACAGGAAATACTTTTCTAGCTAGTTTAACTTCGGGGGGAATTTCGGTGGGAGGTGACAACCCAAACTACTTGGCCCTCTTTTCCAATGCCGATCAAGGAAATGGAGGTGGAATTAAGATCAAATTAGGAAGGGATCATGGAAGATGGACAGGGAGCAGTATACTAACCATAGATCAAACGCTTATTAGCAATGATCCTGTTAATAATACTCCTCCTTCGGATCCTACATACGTCACTGCATTGAACACGGTAAAAACCCAGTTTCTAAACCCTGGAACCTTTTCTATGTCCGATATTGTGGGATTAAGCCCATTGGCCATACGGCTTGGCTCCATTGGAAACATCAATAATTTAATTTTTCAGGAGTTCGCGGCACAGTTAAACATTCCCAAAAACGTTCCATCGGTAACTATGCCTTCCTTCGCGGTGCCTGGTTTCGAAAACGAGATCGTGTTCTTTAATGGGTTGAGTCCCATTTGTTCTGGACAGCATTGCTTTAGTGTCTGTTTCCCATTTGCAGGATGTGTTCGCGTATGTATTCCTCCAGTAAATGTTTGTGTGCCTACTATTCCAAAAATTGCATTCCCGGCATTGCAGGTTCCACAGGTAAATGTAGCTCCTACATTAAGCAATTTCATTCCTCCGTTACCCACATTAAGCGAAGCAGGATTGCCCGATGTGGGGATTCCCAGTATTCCAACGGTTTCTTTTTCGAATTCGCTTTCCAACGAAAACGAGTACATGACCTTTCAGGATAAGGATCTACGGAAAACGGGTGCTATTAGGGCGGTTTCAATTTCAGATTTTGCCAATAGTACCATTCTTGATGATGTGTATGTAATAAATGTTGTGTCCCGATTTATCAATATCGATCAGTTAAAATCCATAGTGCGGGGTGGTGCCACCATGGTGGACCTCATTAATCGATTCAATAAAATGGGGGTGGAATATACCTCTGGAAATGGGGATTATGCAGAATGGCTGGAGCGCTCTTCACCCACAGAGCATCTTACCGCGGGGGATATTGTAGGGGTGAAAGGCGCAAAAATCTCCAGAGATTTGACCGATTTTGAACAGATCATGGTGGTTTCCCATCAGCCCATTGTTTTAGGAAACAACCCTTTAAAGGAAAGGGAACACTTGGGAAATAAAGTTGCTTTTATTGGGCAGGTTCCCGTAAAAGTGATGGGGCCTGTTAGCACAGGGGATTATATCGTAGCAGACAGAGAACTGCCTGGGTACGGAAAGGCGGTTCCCCCTTCAGCAATGAAACCTATGGATTTCAGGTTTGCTGTAGGACGTGCTTGGGAGGAAAACCTACAATCTGGGCCTAAAATGGTCACTACAATAGTGGGGATCCATAATGGGGATTTTACCAAGGCCCTTAAAAGATTGGAAACACAACAAGAAGAATTGGATACGAAGATTGCTAGCCTAGAGGAACGGCTTGCAGCTATTTCAGAAAAACTAGATACAACCACTAATAAAGAAGATTATGCAGCTAAAGAATAAGATACTGTTATGCCTGTGTGTACTATGGGCATCGCTAGGATTTGCACAGGAAGAAGAAGCCACTTTTTACTTGGATGAAGAGCAATTGAGTCAAATTCAAAAAAGTGAAGAAGCACTTAGTGTTTGGTTTGAAGAATTGAAAACGCCTGGGGTGCGTATTGATGAAGATCGAATGATATTTAGTGAAGAGGCCCAGAAACTTATTAAAGACGAGGCCTATCGCAAAAGTGTTTATAAGGAGGTTTTCAGTTTTTCCGATGTACAACAGAGTTTGGCTGGTTTCGAAATCCAGAAAGCCTTTTGGCAGATGTTATGGTTGTATCCCGAGCATAAAGAAGATGTGGTTCGTTATATCTATGCCTATGATAAAGTGTTTCCTACCGACGATGTTTTGGTGGCATCGTTTTACACCTACGCCTTTTTCGACCCTGCCATTACTCATTTGGAGCAAGGGAAACCCAACGTACACAGACCCGATATTTTTGAAGAATACCTAAGAAGGACCCAAGAAATTGTAACCTATATACACTATTTCAGGAACGAAGAAACCAAGACTAAATCCTAGTTTTCATTTCAACAACTAGCCTAATTGAAAAAGCCCTCACTTCATAAAAGTAGAGGGCTTGCTTTTTAGGGATTCATAAGGCTAGTACCCGAAATCCTCTTTTATTTTGTCTGCTTTATCTAGCATAAGGTCGGTGGTGATAAAGTCTACTTCTTCCTTGTCGAAAGCTCCTTGAAAGATTCGCATGGCTTTTTTGGGTTCTCCCACTTCCTCGTAATAACGTCCCAAATAGTAATCACCCAAATTGGTGTCTGGGTATTGTTTTTTGGCCATGGTGGCAATCATCTTTAGAGACTCCCATTGCTTTCGCTTTTCACTAGCACGGGCCGTTGCCAAATAATCGTTGATGCGTATGGGGTTGGTAAGGCCAAAGAGATCTTCTATGGTTTTGTATTTGTCGATAAGGTATTGGTCAATTGGCATGTCCGTTTTCATTAATACGTCTTTGTATTCCTGCTTTGAAATTGGGCGGTAGACCGAGAAGATTTTTTCCATGGCCGAAGGAATCGCCCTTGCCACTAGGGAATAGTGGGTGGCACCCTCAAAATTATCATAGTAATAGGAAAAGGTGTCCGATTTTAAGGGACTCAATTTCTTGTTGAGGTCTTCGGTTATTTCCATTAAATCCTTAATGTCGTCCGTTCCAGTAGCTAGGTAATAAAACAACTTGGATTCTATACTGGGAATACGTTGCGGCAATCTTTCATCCAGCATGGGAGCCAAATCCGGACTTAAACTTATGTATCCATTAAACAAAGGAGGATCTTTGAACAAGTAGTAATTGATGAAGTTTGCTGTAAAATCATGCCCGACTATAATCGTAAATTTGGCTGTACGATAACTACTATCTATATATGGGATGAGTTCTAGGCCGAGGAATTCGAAAAAATCGGCACCCGTTTCTGCGGGCATAAAGTTGGTGTCGTCAAAGTTGCAATCGTCATAGCGTTTATCCCCTTGCATGACTCCTACCACAATACTTTCCGGCATATCTTCCCAATAACTAAAATAGTCCACATTTCCTGCTACCGGTTCAAAAAGGTAGTTGGCATCCAATACCAAAACAATGGGATAGGACTTGTCTATGTTTTCTTCATAATCCCTTGGTAATTGAATTTTTAACCTACGGGGTTCTCCCAATTTTAGGGAAGTGAATTCTTCATAGATTATTTTGGACTGCGCAAGTGTTGAAAACGTAAGGAGTAAGCAAACAACAGGTAGTAGGATTCTTTTCATGTTCGGCAAAGATTTAAGAACGGAAAGATAGTAAATTTTGGAAATTGGAGGTGGCAGAACCTGCTATTACAGCCTATTTCTATTATAGATAGGCAAGAAAATAAGGGAAAGGACCCCAAAAAGAAGAATAGCAAGAATGTTGGATGTCCATACAATCCACCCGAAAGCGGTTCCCAATGCTTCAGGTATTCCAAAAACCAAAAGAATTCCCATGATCGCAGCGGGATAAGTTCCAAATCCACTATTGGTAAATGCAAACGTAAAACTTCCTACCACAAAGGTGATCATTAAGGTTCCAAAGCCCACGGAAGCTGTGTCGGGTAAAGCCTGTGTAGCGGTATAAAAAGAAAGGATATAAAGCGCCCAAATTATTAAACTATGAATGATAAAAGGACCTTTCTTTCGCATGGTTACAATGCTCATCACCCCGTCTTTAAGCCCGGAAATCAATTTTTTTATTTTTTGACTGAAGGGATTGTTGGAATATTTCATGAACAGGATGAAGAGTATCCCCAATACCAGTAACCCCAACAACGCGAAGCCTATTTTTTTGACAGGGACGATCTCTTTCAGAAAGTTAAAAAGAGTGTCAAATTCCATCAATAAAGCGACGAGTGTAAATAGCAGTAGCAATATAAGGTCTACAACCCTTTCGGAAATAATGGTGCCAAATCCTTTATCGAAAGGGATCTTTTCATATTTACTCATGACCACAGCACGGGATACTTCCCCGCTTTTTGGAATAAAAATGTTCATGAGATAGGCTATGGAAACAGCCATAAAACTATTTAGCAACTTGGGATAGTAACCCAAGGGTTCCAGCATAAAACCCCAGCGATAGGCCCGTATTACATGACTCAGCACACTTAAAAAAACAGCAAGACCAACTACATAATAGTTAGCGTTTTTAAAGTGTTCCCATAGCTGTACCTTTTGTTCGGGACTAAACTGCCCATAGATATACCAGATAAGGAAAACCCCAAGAGCAAGGGGAATGAAAATCTGAAGGAATTTGGACAGGGATTTATTCAAACTAGTCGAGTAAGTTATTCTCCTCGTTCGGGAAAACCAATGCAGGTTTAAATGCTTTGGCTTCTTCCACACTCATAATGGCATAGGTAATAAGAATAAGGATATCCCCAGGGGCAACTTTACGCGCAGCAGCACCGTTAAGGGTTATTTCCCCACTGTTCCTAGGGCCAGGAATGGCGTAGGTTTCGAGGCGTTCACCATTGTTGTTGTTTACAATTTGCACTTTTTCGCCTTCCACTATATTGGCGGCGTCCATAAGGTCTTCATCGATGGTAATGCTACCTATATAATTAAGATCTGCACCAGTAACCTTTACTCTGTGGATCTTCGATTTAACTACGTGAATTTGCATGCGGCAAAGATACAACTATGATTTTAGATTTTTTGACACCCTCATTTTATATTTTGGGAAGCTCCATATTATCTATTAACCGTATTTCCCCTGCATAGGCAGCGATAAAAGCACGGTATTCGTTCCCCTTTCTTTTTCGTTGGGCGGTTTTTAGGGTTTTGGTACTGGCAATTTCAAAATATTCCAATTCCAAATGGGGATCTTCATCAAACGATTTTTCTACTAGGGATTGCAACTTTGGAATACTTTGCTCTGTAAATAGGGATTGTACCTTTTTTAGGGTTTTGTATATATGATCGGCTTCCTTAAACTGTGTTTTGGTCAATCGTTTGTTTCTGGAACTCATAGCAAGGCCATGATCTTCCCTTAAAATAGGGCATCCAATTATATCGACAGGTAACTTTTCTATGGTAACCAATCGTTTTACCACTTGGAGTTGTTGGAAATCTTTTTCCCCAAAATAGGCCCGTGTAGGTTCGATGGCACGAAAAAGAAGATTGAGGACGGTTCCAACACCATCAAAATGCCCCGAGCGGTATTTTCCTTCCATGGCATGTTCCAAGCCACCAAAATTATACTTCTTGGAGATTACCTGGCTGCCATAGAGGTCTTCGGTATTGGGAGCATAGATATAAATGGTCCTCTCCAGTTTTTTCAGTAATTCGGCATCGGCAGTGAGGGTTCGGGGGTATTTTTCCAGATCGGAAGCGTTGTCGAACTGCGTAGGGTTTACAAAAATACTAACCACAACAGCATCGTTTTCTTCCAGCGCTTTCTGAACCAAGGAAATATGGCCTTCGTGGAGAGCACCCATGGTAGGAACAAAGCCTACGGACTGTTTTTTTTGCGTATATGAATGCAATTCTTCACGCAATATTTTTTGTTGGTGATAAATCATAACAGCACGAAATCGGGCAAAATTAACATATAAAGCGCAATCTGCATAAATTTTCGTAATTTTGCGCATTCTATAAACAAGCCAATAAATAATAGAATTTATGAAAGATAAAAGAGTCTTGTATGTGTCTTCAGAAGTAATTCCATATCTTCCGGAGACCGAGATTTCTTCCATGTCGTTCGAAGCTCCTAGAATGGTGAATAGCAATGGTGGTCAGATCCGCATAT
>JANQKN010000169.1 GCA_028281065.1 Flavobacteriaceae bacterium
ATAGTAGCAAAAAGATTGTAAATAATGTGCTTTCTTTTATAGTGTCCTACCTCATGGGCCAATACGGCTACGATTTCTTCTTTTTCAAGGTCATTGATGAGCGTGTCGTACAGCGTGATGCGCTTCTCCCTTCCGAAGCCAGAAAAATAAGCATTGGCTTTGGTACTTCTTTTGGAACCATCGATTACGAAGATATTCTTTAGGTTGAACCCAACTTTGTTGCCATAGGTTTCGATCTGTTCCCGCAATTCGCCCATTTCCAAAGGGGTTTGCTTATTGAATAGAGGAACAATGATCCGAGCATAGAACATGTTCATAAATACAGAGAACAGGGTAACAATACCCCAGGCATATAGCCAAAATTGGGCTCCTGTTTCTTGATAAAACCATACAATTAGCGCTAAGATTCCACCCCCAAGGACAGCCGCCATGAGCCAGCCTTTCAGCTTGTCTAAAAAGAAGGTCTTTTTTGTGGTTTTGTTGAACCCAAACTTTTCTTCGATTACAAAAGTGTTGTAGTACGAAAAAGGAGTGCCCAAAATAGAGCTTAGCAGCATGATACTACCAAAGAATATAAGGGCAATAACGATTTCATTTTCAGAGAAATTCCTTGCCAACCCATCTACATAGGCAAATCCATCTAAAAAGAAAAATAGGAGGGTAGCGATTAGGGAAACCAAGGAAGTAAGCAACCCGAAACGGTATTTCACCTTTTTATAGCGCTGCGATTTTGCATAGGCTTCGGCATCGTATACATCGTTCAGTTCTTGGGGTAAGTTGTCCGAAAAACGTTGAGCATTAAGGGCATCCAAGAGTTTGTCTATAATAAAGTTGACCACTAATATGGCGATGAGGATGTAAAAGAGGTTTTGCGGAGTCATACGATTATGAAAATTGTCGCTGTCTTTTGGCTTCAAAGATAAGGATTCCTGCTGCTACCGAAACGTTCATGGAGTCGATGGCACCTTGCATGGGAATGATGATATTTTGGGAGCTGTGTTCCCTCCAGCTTTCGGAAAGACCATCGGCTTCGGTTCCTACCACAATGGCAGATGCCTGGGTGTAATCCAAGGTGTGGTATGGAACGGCTTCTTGTAGGATCGCACTGTAAATAGCAATGTTTTTGGATTGCAGGAATCCAATGATTTCATCGGTGGTTCCTGTAGCAATGGTATTGGTAAAAACACAGCCTACGCTACTTCGTAGGATATTGGGATTGTAGAGGTCTGTTTTGGGATTGGCAATGATAACAGCATCTACATTTGCGGCATCGGCTGTGCGTAACAGTGCTCCAATATTTCCAGGCTTTTCAGGAGCTTCGGCAACAAGGATCAAAGGATGTTCGGTATTGAACGTTAAGCTGTTTAAGTTGAGATCCTTGGTTTTGACAATGGCCATGACCCCCTCGGTAGAATCGCGATAGGCTAGTTTTTGGTATACGTCTTTGGAGATTTCGATACATTCAGTATCCGAAGCCAGTTTGGATTGTATTTGCTCGAGATCATCATCTCGTATGATTTCTTTACAAAATAGCACGGTTTGTACCGCATAGCCACCAGCAAGGGCTAGGGTGAGTTCCCGTTGGCCTTCAATAACAAACAATTCTTGTTTTTTTCGCTCCCGGGATTTCTCCGTAAGCTGGGCGATCTGTTTCACCAAAGGATTCTGAAGACTGGAAATATATTTGTTCACAGGGCAAAGATAGCTATTTGTAATTTTCAAGAATTACGAGTAAATGTACTATATAAGGACTTTTTAGTGAGCTATTTTAGTTATATTTCGCTAAAAATGATCTATGAAAAAACTACTACTAACCTTTGTTACATTCCTTTTTTCCCTTTTTGTGTTTGCCCAAGATTATGTGGTGCAAAGCATTGGGTTTAATCCACCCAACTCCTATACCGAAGTTCCTACTAATTTAGGCGTGGACGATTTATATTCTGAGGTCATCGATCTTGAATTCGATTTCGAATTTTATGGAAATACCTATAATCAAGTGGTTATAGGAACCAATGGAGTACTTGTTTTTGACGTATCCCAAGCCAATGGCAATTGTCCCTGGCTTTTTGAAACCAATATCCCCAACCCTACATTCCCAATTAAAAATGGAATCCTTGGGCCCTATCACGATATAGATGTCTCTGTTGGAGGGGAAATTAATTATGGTACCTACGGTACGATCCCCAATAGACGATTTGTGGTCAATTTTTATGAAGTTCCCAGTTTTTCAACTTCATGTAATTCCCTTATAAATACGGCTCAATTGGTTATTTATGAGACGACCAATAACATTGAAGTGTTTATGGAAAGCAAAGAAGCCTGTCCTTCTTGGAATCAGGGAAGGACCGTTGTTGGGATCATAAATACTGATGGTAGCGAAGGCTTGGCGGCACCCAACAGAAATA
The DNA here is from genome assembly GCA_028281065.1 of Flavobacteriaceae bacterium. GTDB lineage: Bacteria > Bacteroidota > Bacteroidia > Flavobacteriales > Flavobacteriaceae > Aureisphaera. The sequence continues at coordinate 2,406 of JANQKN010000169.1, forward strand.
CATTCGATTCCCCTTGGGAAGCAAGTCAGGAGGCATGGCGCTTTTCTTTCTTCGATGGGGTTACCGTAGAAGCCTACAATGCTACTTTCTCCGTTTGTGATACGGGAAATGGCGGGATTGAATCCTTCGATCTGGATTTGATAACCCCAGAGGTTATCGGAAACCAAAGCGGTGTAACTGTAACCTATCACAGTACATTTATCGACGCTAACAATGGTGTGAATGCTTTACCTAATCCTTATATTAATTCAAGCAACCCAGAAGTTATCTATGCAAGGGTAGAAGATAATCAAGGCCTGTTTGCTACCAGCGAAGTAACCCTTGAAGTAATAAGCTGTGTAGATAACGATGGTGATGGGATCCCTACCATGGATGAGGATCTTAATGGGGACGGCTATCCCGGAAATGATGATACAGACAATGACGGCATTCCTAATTACCTGGATTCCGACGATGATAATGATTGGGTGGAAACCAGTGATGAAATTACAGGAATTGGAGCAGGTCTACAGTCTGGTAATGACGATATCGACACAGATAACGATGGAATTTTGAATTATTTGGATAACGATGACGATGGAGACGGACTTATTACGCAGGACGAGGATTACAATGGCAACGGAGACCCAAAAGACGATGATTTGGACAATGATGATATCCCAGACTTTTTGGATAACGATGTGGTTCTTTCCGTTCCGCAGGAAACTTTTGAGAACAGTATTATCTTTGTGCCCAACCCGGTGAATAATGATTTGACGGTACAAAGTGAATTCTTAAAAGGAAGAGTAGAAGTAACCATCTATTCTATGTTAGGGAGCAGCATACAGCATACTTCCCAAAATGCAACAGATGGGAACATTCAATTAAACCTTTCTTCTTTGGAAACGGGAATGTATTTTGTTCAGGTTAATACCACTAGCGGTGTTGTTACAAAACAAATAATCAAGCAATAAGCTAAAACCTCTCGAAATGATTAAAAATTTATTTACCTGTGCTTTTATATTACTCTTAGGCGTATTTTCAGTTTCGGCAAACGATACTTTGTGTCCTGTGGATATTGGCGACGATGTGGATGCTTGTGAAGGACAAATCGTAGTTCTCGATGGAACCGTTTCCGAACCAGGAACCACTTATCAATGGCTTTTTGAAAGTCCTATAGGCTCGGGTATTTTTGTTCCTTTTGTACCTGCAGAGACAAATCCAACCTTAGAGGTTTTTAATACGGGTAATTATCAGGTTCAAGTGAACACACCTTCGACTAGTTGTTCAGATGCGGCACTGGTTACTTTCCATCCAAATCCACCGGACCCTGGTCCATTTGAAATGTTTCTATGCGATGATGAAATAAATGGAAGTACCCCAGATGATGAGATAAGCACTTTCGATCTAACCACTCAAGATGCCGCCGCTACTGGTGGAGATCCTTCTTTAATGGTTACTTGGTACCAAACCCCTAGCGATGAGGCTTCCGACAACCCCATTGCAGATCCCACAGTGTACCAAAATACATCAACGCCCCAAACTGTAGTAGGAAGGGTGTCAAGTCCGTTCGATTGCCGTGCAGTTTTTACACTCACCCTAACCGTATTGCCTAATACAACCCCAACAACGCCAACCCCTCTTGTGGTTTGTGATACCGATGATGATGGTTTTGCAGATTTCGATCTAAACCAAAAGGATACAGAAATTATTGGAGGAGAACCCAATGTAAATGTGTTGTATTATGCAACCCTTGCCGATGCCTTAGCAGGAGATCCCGGTACAGAGTTAGTAAGTCCGTATACCAATGTGGTCCCCTTTTCTCAAATAGTATATGCTAGGGTGACCAGGGATGTCCCACCAGCTGTTTTACCCTGTTTTACCATAGTAGAACTAAAATTGCAAACGAACCCCATTCCAGACGAACCGGATTTCATCGAAGACCCAATAATAGTTTCCGATATAGATGGAGACGGGATCGAGGTTTTCGATTTAACCACTAATACTCCTCTTATTTTAGGGACACAAGATCCGAGTAATTTCGAAATTACGTATCATGTAACCCTCCTGGATGCCGAGCTCGATCTAAGTCCTATTATTACTCCAGAAAGTTTTGTGAGTTCAGGGCAAACCATCTGGGGGCGGATAGAGAACCTTACGACGGCTTGTTATCGTATTATCCCTTTCGATATCGTAGTAGAAGGGATTATTTTGGCCCAGCAACCTGTAGATGTTTTTATTGATGAAGGGGACGATAACGGATTGGCCATTTTCGATCTAACCACCCAAGAATCAGCTATGTTAGGAACACTGGATCCTGCGATACATGAGTTTACCTATCATATTACACTAAGCGACTCCAACAACAATGAAAATGCCATTGCAACTCCCGAAGCCTATCAAAACATTGCCAATCCGCAGACCATTTATGTGCGATTAACCAATACAGATTCTGGAGTTTATGTGTTGACCAATTTTCAGATAGAAACCGATGGCGTGTTAAGCATTACTACGTTTACTGCAGAAAGTATAGTGGTGTACCCTAACCCTGCACAACAGGTAGTTAACATACAGTCCACCGTAGAACTGCCCGAAATGGAGATTCTTCTATACGATATGAATGGTAGACAGCTTATTTCCGAAAAAGAACAGCAAAGCCTTAATGTATCTCAATTGCCTAGCGGGATGTATTGGATAGAAGTAATTGCTAATGGAAAATCCCTCATTAAACCCTTGGTGAAGAAATAATTGATAACACGTAAAGAAGGTTTTTTTTATTTATTCGGTTTCTGATGTAAGGATTTACGTTTTACACGTCCAATACATATTAAAATCCAGAAACCATGAATAAACTGACCATCGCATCCCTTGCCTTAGCAGGGATCCTAATTTCGTGTAAAAACGAAAAAAACACTACCGAAAAAGAATCCCAAGAAACAACCGTAAATGTTGTTGAGGAAGTTTCTGAAACGAACCATTATCCCACTGAATTACTAACCGTTTTTGAAACCCACGGAGGTATCGGGAAATGGAACGAAATGCAACAGTTGTCTTACGAAATGCCTGAAGAGGATGCAAAGGAAACCCATACTGTTAGCCTAAAAGACAGACGCGTTAAAATTGATCATAACGATTGGACGATTGGTTTTGACGGAAAAGATGTTTGGCTACTTCAAAACGAACCGGACACTTACAAAGGGAATGCCCGTTTTTACCACAATCTATACTTCTATTTTTATGCTATGCCCTTTGTTTTGGGTGATGATGGTATTACCTACGAAGCGGTGGGCCCAACACAATTGGGCGATGCAACCTACGAAGGAATTAAAATATCTTATGAAGATGGAGTAGGGGATTCCCCAAAAGATGAGTATATACTCTATTACGATCCAGAAACTCACAGAATGGAATGGTTGGGTTATACAGTTACCTATAGGGACAACCAAAAAAGTGATAGGTGGAGTTTTATTAAATATGAAGATTGGACCAATGTAGAAGGGCTTATCCTGCCACAAACCTTGGTTTGGTATAAGACAGAAGATAATAAACCTACCAATGAGATTCGTGGAGAACAAAAATTTGAAAACATTCAGATTTCAAAAACGGCTCTAGAGGATTCTTTGTTCCAAAAACCAGAAGCAGCTACGGTTGTAGAGCGCTAACGAAAAGATATAACAGGAATAAAAGGAGTTATCAGTTTCTTTCGGCAAAGGGAACGATAACTCCTTTTTCTATATAGTTTTTAAGGGCGTTGAGCAATAGGGCCCAGCAAAAAGAAGAATTTCTAAACTCCTCGTTGCATGCCATCCATCCCAGATGGGAGAATCTAAGCCGAACTCCTCCTTTCTCTTCTTCCAAGTCGAAACCAAATATGGTCGTCATCCAATCTTCACTGGATCGGGTCATTTTTATATGAAAGGAAGCATTGGACACCATCTTGGTCACTTCTCCCAGCCAATCGTACTCAGGTGCGAAGTATAAATTGTATACAGCCCCTTCCTCAGGATTACCAGTGCATTTTAACGTCCACCAGTTGTTGAGGTGTTCGGGAAGGCTAATGGCATGGAACACCCTTTCAGCAGAAGCTGAAATCACTAAGTCATGATAAATAGAGTGTCCATGTTCCATGATCTAAAGCTTTTAATTGCCAGAATATTTGTCCATATAGCGCTTCCAAAGTTTGGTTTGGTGGGTTTCCAAAGAGATTTCCCTACCATCTATAAAAGCATTGCTTATTATATTGGTGCGCATATCCAAGGCGTCGCCTTCGCTAATAAACAGGGTAGCACTTTTACCCACTTCTAGGGTTCCGTAATTGTTGTCAATGCCGAGGATCTTGGCAGTGTTGCCAGTTATGAGCTCCAAAGCAGCTTCTTTTTCCATTCCCTGTCCTACCAAATGACCTGCATAGAAAGGAAGGTTTCGGGTGTTCATACGCTCCATTTGTCCTTTGGCATTCAATCCTACCAAAAGTCCACCGTCAACAAGAAGTTTAGGTAGTTTGTAGGGTAGGTCGTAATCGTCGTCGTCACCCCTTGGAGTAGTATGCACTCTATTCACCAAAACGGGAACGTTCTGTTCTTTTAGAAATGGGATGATTTTGTAGGCTTCGTAACCTCCTACAAGCACCACGTTGTTTATTCCTGCTTCTTTAGCTAGGATAACTCCATCTATGATTTCACGTTCTCCTTGGGCGTAGACATATAGTTTTTTAGTGCCGTTAAAAAGTCCTTGCATGGCAGCAAAACCTTCATTTTTGGAAGTAGCATTGGCTTTTCCATAAGCTTTGGCCTGCGCTAGGTAAGAGCGAACTTCGTCAATACGCTCGCTGTATTTATCGTCCGGTTTCCAGTCGGGGTCTTCTCCCAACCACCAACGACCACGCTTAAAGCTATTGGGCCAGTGCAAATGGATGCCCTCATCGGTGGCAATGGCAGCATCTTCCCAGTTCCAAGCATCGAGTTGCACGATGGATGAGGTCCCGGAAATACGCCCTCCTTGCGGAGTAACCTGAGCCAGTAAAACCCCATTAGGGCGTAAAGACTCGACTACTTTACTTTCGGCGTTGTAGGCGATGATACTCCGTATGTTGGGAATGAAATCCCCTATCTCGTCAAAATCGCGGGTTTGTCGCAAAGCATCTACTTCTCCAAGTCCCAATGTGCTCACAGGAGCTATAAAACCTGGATAAATATGTTTGCCTTGGGCATTGATCACCCTTCCTTGAGTAGGGGTAGCCGATCCGCCAATGGCGGTAATCTTACCGTTTTCAAAAACGATAACACTGTTTTCTATGACAGAGCCATTCCCGATATGGGCTGTGGCACCTGTTATACTAATGATTTCCGATTGTGAAGGAGCTGGGGTCTGTTGTGCCCATGCTTGTAATCCAACACTTACGATCGCTGCTACTAATAGGTTTCTTAAAATTTTCATGGCTGGATTAGTTTATGGTTTCACAATGGAAATGAATCTTCGCTTTCTTTTTGGGCGATTTGGTTTTACCGCCTCCGTCTTTTTCAGCACGCATTAACTTCATCAAACGATTGCGTTCCTCCTTAATGGCTTTTCTTTTGGCCTTATCGGCTTCTATGTCGAAATAGACAGTACCATCGATAATGGTCTTTTCGGCTTTAGCATAAACAGATAGCGGGTTATCGGACCACAGTACCAAATCGGCATCTTTTCCTTCTTTTATACTTCCCGTACGATCGTCAAGATGTAATAGCTTGGCTGGGTTTATGGTTACCATTTTCCAAGCTTCTTCTTCACTCATACCTCCATATTTTACACTCTTAGCGGCTTCTTGGTTCAGTCTTCGAGACATCTCGTTATCATCACTGTTTATGGCAGTAACCACTCCTTGACTGGCCATGATGGCTGCATTGTAGGGTATAGCATCGTTTACTTCGTACTTATACGCCCACCAATCGCTGAAGGTAGATCCACCTACACCGTGCTCTGCCATTTTATCGGCTACTTTATACCCTTCCAGGATATGGGTGAAGGTATTTACTTTGAAACCAAACTTTTCGGCTACCTTCATCAACATATTGATCTCACTCTGTACATAACTGTGGCAACTAATGTAGCGTTCGCCATTTAAAATTTCGGCTAATACTTCCAGTTCCTGATCGTATCGATAGGGCTGTCCGCTTTTCTTTTTGGCGTCGTACTCCTTGGCTCTGTTGAAGTAGTTTACATACACTTGCTCAACTCCCATTCGGGTTTGTGGGAAACGTGCAAAACTCTGCCAGTTGGATTGTTTTACATTTTCCCCCAAGGCGAACTTGATAAATTTTGGGGAGTTGTCATAGATTAATCCATCGGCATCTTCACCCCACTTTAGTTTTAAAATAGCAGATCGACCTCCAATAGGATTCGCCGAACCATGCAATATCTGCATACTGGTTACTCCTCCTGCTATGTTTCGATAAATATCTATGTCTTCGGGATCTACCACATCTTCAATAGATACTTCGGCAGAAGAATTGTGCCCTGCTTCGTTAATGGACAAAGCTGCAATGTGCGAATGCTCATCGATGATCCCTGCAGTAAGGTGCTTTCCAGTAGCATCTATCTTTTTGGCACCTCCAGCACTTAGGTTTTTGCCTATTCCTACAATTTTTCCATTTCGTACCAAGACGTCGGTATTTTGCAATACGCCATCAGCTTCGCTGGTCCATACCGTAGCATTTTGAAACAGCATATCCTGTTGCTTGGGCTTCGAAGAGAAACCATATCCTACGTTAGGATAGGTGATAGGCACAATTTCTGGGCTTTTGTCTTTGTCTTTTTTATCCTTATCGCCTTTATCCGCTTTACCGGTTCGGGTAGCAGTAAAGGAGCTTTCGTTCCCATTGGGTAATATAAGTCTTCCCGAAAAGGAACTTCCGCTTTTTGGAATGATAGCCGTAGCTGTATGAGCCTTGGTTTTGTCTTCATCGGAAAAAGAGAAGGTAATCCAATCGTTTTTATAGGTAAGTTTGGCAGGAAACTTGGTTTCCCCTTGCTTGATCTCTATTTTGGGTTTGTTGGCTTCTCCCTTTAAAGTCATCTCGTAGTTGGTTCCGTTGGCCGATAAGGAATATTTTCCACGAATGTCCTTTTGGGTCATGTCGTTAATAACATGCTTATCGCCTTGTACCCAGTTTTCGTAGAGGGTGGTTTCTTTATCGAATATATCCCCAGACGTAATTAGGAAGTTGGCGTATTTTCCTTTTTCCAAGGTTCCCAGTTTATCGCTTTGCCCTAAGAGCTGTGCTGGAACCGTAGTTAAAGCTTCCAAAGCCTTTGTTTTGGAAAGTCCATGCTTTATGGCTTTCATAAGATTGGTTTTAAACTCAGAGGTTTTTTCCAAATCGTGAGTGGTCAGGGAAAAAGTAATCCCGTTTTCCGCCAAAACCTTTGGATTGGTAGGTGCTTGGTTCCAGGCTCTCATATCTTCCAAGGAAACGTACTTAGCATGGTAAGGATCACTAACGTCGAAAGCAGCAGGGAAATTCAACGGGATGATGTACCTAGCATTACTTTTTTTGATGCTTCCAATCGCTTCATATTCATCGCCACCACCAACAATGACATAATTGATCCCAAACTGATCCCCGATTTTATCGGCCCTTAGGTTATTTCCTTTGTCTCCTGCATAAAAGAAAGGAACCAAATTTTTGTTTTCGATCATGGCCTCCAAGGAACGATCCTTGGTTTTGGAATTGCCTTTGGCATACCAATCCATGTCGCTGTACATTTGTCGTAGTAGCGCCATAGATCCCATGAGGGAAGTAGGATAGGACTGTCTGCTGGCTACACTTTTGGAGAAGCTGAAAAACTGTCCCGAGGTGTCTTCCAATATTCTGTCTTGGTCACCACCCATATCGTTAAGGGCTACCAAAACCCCAGTTCCACGAGCGATACCGTCCATAAGGTGGGTGTTTACGGTTCCAAATCCTTCCTTGCGGAGTTCTTTTGCTTTTTTCTTGTCGTAGCTAAATTTTTCTATAGCATCGGTTTCGGGCATGATGTGGTCGTTCCAATAAAAACCTTCGCGGGAGGCATCGTATTGTGGTCCACGGCCATTACTTCTTTCACGTTCCGGTTTTTTAAGCCCAAACCCCGAATAACTTTCTATGAAAGAAGGGTAGATGTGCTTTTCTTCCAAATCAATGGTTACGGAATTGGCTGGTATGGATACATTTTTTCCTGCATCGACCACTTTTCCGTTTTGAATGAGTAGGGTTCCTTTTTTTACCACATTGTTAGGCGTAATGTGGATGGTTGCATTGGTAAAGGCCGTGTAATTGTTATTTTCCTCTTTTACGCCGTCATTTTTTGGAAAATAATCTTGGCCATTGGCGAGTCCTACCATGCATATGCACAGTAAGAAGAGAAGGGATTTTTTCATTAAGTGAACTATTGGTTATTTATGTCTTAAATATAGTGAGCATAGATGGTTTAAAGGAATATGCAGGAGAGTTTAACACGCTGTTAAGAAAACCTTAAAGGGGACGGTCTTCAAAATAGTTTACCACCAAGGCTACCATATAGCTGTAACTCATGATTCCTTTGGATTGATTGTTGGCTTTTAGGAACTGATCCCAGAAAAGTTTGGAAACATCCTCGAAGGGGTTTTCGTAGCTCTCCCAAAATTCCCGCATTTCCCGATAGCTTTCCAATATACCGTAATTAATGGAGGGCAGTATTTCATGGTACGTGTCCATATCGCGGCGGGCAATCTCGTTCACACAATAGCGCAATGCGAATATGTATCCCGTGTACTGTATGTAAGGATCATCGTTGTGTAATGTAGCCAAGGTAGCAATGAAATTGGCTTCGTTTTCTGCTGCATATCCTATTTGATGAGCCTGTTCATGACAGCTCACTACGGGAAACTTATAGGTTTTAATAAGGTTGTTTACCTGTGCTTCGCCAGTTAACGGATTGTAATATCCGCTATACCCCATATAGGTAAGCCCTAAACTCCAACCGCTCTTTTTAATGCTTTTGGGCGAATAACGGAGATTGGGATATTCCTTTTCAAGGTTTTGATATCCATTCACCGATTTTTCGAAAATCTCCTTTTGGGTATAGGGAAGATCGATCTTGGTACTGTCTGGATACCCCAATTGCCTGTGTAGCTCATTGGATTTTGCAATAAGCCGTTGGGTGGTTTTCACCAACTCTTCCGTAGTGTAATCCCTGTCCAATTGCAGTGTTTCGTGCAAGGGAGTTCGTAAATAGTTGAGTCCCCACATTAAATTAAAAACCAAGTAGATAATAGAAAGCGAAGCCATGATGTCTACCACAAAGGCAACAGGCTCCCTACGTACACGCCGTATGTTTTTTATCAACCATCTAATAAAGAATAGTACCAACAACAAATAGAGTAGATCGCCCACAGAGAAAGGAATCCATCCAAAAACAATTCTGGAAATTTTGGATAGCAAGGGATAAATGCCTTGACTGTAATATTTTTCAATAAAACTGGGGAAATTCCTTAAAATGAGGAGCGAAAAGTATTGAACGGGAAGCAAAAGCGCTAAAATTACTTTGGTTCTTTTTCGCATGTCTCAAAAGTACATGAATTTTTTCATTTTGAAATTCATACAACAGAATGGAAAAATTATATGGACTAACGCAGTGGTTACTGAAGTAAAACTATATTTTGAACTTTGTCACAAAATATAGTTTCTTACTAAAGAAACATACAAAGAATTCTTCGGTCATTCGTTTTTCGAAAGCGGGAGAAGCTGTATTTTTGAATAAATTCTATAAAAAATAAATATGAGCGACGCAGTTAGGGCTTTAGACCCCAAAAACCTTTGGAATCATTTTGCAGATCTTAATGCAGTTCCCAGAGCCTCCAAAAAGGAAGAACGGGTGATTCAATTCATGAAAGACTTTGGAAACGGATTGGGATTGGAAACCCTTGAGGACGAAGTGGGAAACGTGATTATTAGGAAGCCTGCCACTCCTGGAATGGAGGACAGGGCGCCTATCGTCATGCAATCCCACTTGGATATGGTACATCAAAAAAACAATGATACCGTTTTCGATTTCGACACTCAGGGTATCGATATGTTCATAGACGGTGATTGGGTAAAAGCCAGGGGAACTACCCTAGGAGCCGATAATGGCTTGGGAGTGGCAACCATCATGGCTGTTTTGGCAAGTGATACAATCTCCCACCCCGATCTGGAAGCGTTGTTTACCATAGATGAAGAAACAGGAATGACAGGAGCTATGGGATTAAAAGGGGGGTTGTTGAAAGGCGATATTTTACTGAACCTCGATACCGAAGAGGATGACGAGATAGGAGTAGGCTGTGCCGGAGGAGTGGATGTCACTGCTAAAGGAATTTATACCGAAACCCCTTCACCAGATAATGCGCAAGCTTACACCATTACCCTAAAAGGATTGCAAGGAGGACATAGTGGGATGGATATTATTAAAGAATTGGGGAATGCCAATAAGTTGATGAACCGTATTCTAGCTGCCGTAAAGGATATTTGTCATGTGGCAGAAATCTCTGGAGGGAGCCTTCGTAATGCAATCCCTAGGGAGAGTGTGGCAACTGTTGTAGTTCCTATAGAATATGTTTCCGATTTTGTAGCTAAAGTAGAAGCTGCCCAATTTCATATTATTGAGGAATACAAATTGTTGGAATCCGAACTTTCCATTACCACCGAAAAGGTAGATGTTCCAAGTACTGTTATGGCAAAAGATGATCAAATAAAACTGATCAATGCCATCTATGCAGCCCATAACGGAGTATATAGAATGAGTCCTGCCATTGAAGGACTGGTAGAAGCTTCCAACAATATTGCCAAAGTAACGGTAGGTAATGGCACGGTTAAGATAGAATGTCTTACACGATCTTCGGTAGAATCTTCCAAAGACGATGTGGCAAACACCTTAAAAGCTGTTTTTGAAATGGCCGGTTATGAAGTCACTTTCTCAGGGGCTTATCCAGGATGGGCACCCAATATGGATAGTCCTATCCTAAAGGTGATGGAGCAACTTTATGAGGAAATGAACGGGGAAAAAGCTCATGTGGCTGCTTGTCATGCCGGATTGGAATGTGGGATTTTAGGGCAAAATTATCCCAACATGGACATGATTTCCTTTGGACCTACCATAAAAGGAGCACATTCCCCCGATGAGCGGGCCAGTATTTCTTCCACCCAGAAGTATTGGAAGTTTGTTTTAGAGATTTTAAAGAACATCCCAAAGAAGTAAGTTTGGGGTTACCCCATAAAAAAACCTCCGCAATCGCGGAGGTTTTTTGTTTTATGCTATCAACCCTTATTTAGAGTTGTCTACGATTTCAGTTAGTTCCATTTCGAAAATAACATCGGTGTTAGGAGCAATTCCACCTCTAGGTGCGCCTTGTTCTCCCCAAGCCAAATGCGATGGGATAAATAGGGTTACTTTGTCACCCACGGACATTTGCAACAATCCTTCCTTAAACCCAGCGATAAAAGTAGCTTGCGAGCTATATGGACTGGAAATAGGGCTGTACTGTCCTGCAGCTAGCCTTCTTGGATCTACCTTTTCGTACTTTTCTGCAATTTCCAAAATATTGGAATCCAAAAGACGACCATCGGTAAAGTAACCAGCGTAATTCAGTTTTACTTGGTCACCATCGTTAGGCTTAGCACCACCACTTTTGTTGTTCCAGTAAATCTGAAGACCGGAATCGGTAGTTTCGGCCTGCTCTTTCAGAGCATTCAATTCGTTTATGGTAGTTTCAGCGATTTTAGCCAACTGCTCTTCCTTTTCCTTCTTTTTCTTCTCTATATTTTCCATTTCGGCAGCAAAAGAAGGAATCGTAGCCCCTTTGTTGATGATGTTTACCTCTTGGATAATTACAGGATCAACAGGCTTGTCACTAGGCTTGGTGGTTTCTACACTTCCTATGGAATCCACAACTTCCTGTCCCAATACCACTTCACCAAATATAGTGTGCTTACCGTCCAACCAAGGGGTTTCTTTTAGGGTTACAAAAAACTGACTTCCGTTGGTAGCCACTCCAGAGTTAGCCATAGAAAGGAGTCCTTTTTTATTGTGCTTTAAAGAATCTACAAACTCATCCGGGAAACGGTATCCAGGATTACCGGTACCATCCCCATTTGGGTCCCCACCTTGAATCATGAAATCCTTGATTACACGGTGGAAGGTAAGATTGTTAAAATAAGGCTTTCCTTCGTACACAGAATCTACCATTTCATGGGTGCCCTCTGCCAATTCCACAAAGTTGGCAACAGTAAGTGGAGTAGCCTTTTCATAGAATTTAGCAACAAAGGTTCCTTTGTTGGTTACAAACTCTGCATACAATCCCTTATCGAGATTGGGGTATTTGCTTTTACAGGAAGTAAAAGATACAGCGATAAAGAATACCGCTAGAATTGTCAGTTTTTTCATGGTGTTATTCATTTTCTTGTGTTTGTATCGTTTTTAAAGTTATGGTGCTTTGTATAGGGGCATTGGTTCCTAATTTCTCTTCAATACCATAGTACCCATAGGCTTTGTAGGAAGGGAACAGGAAGGTGATGGTTTCGCCTTCCTTCATTAGTTTCAATCCATCCCTAATACCAGAAATCAATTCTTGGTTGGATTGGTCTATTTTATAATTCTGAAGACCGTTTTCGGATTCAGTAAGAATGGTATCCCCATATAGTGTCTTAACATTGTAGGTAAAGGTTACATCATCACCAACCTGAGGAAATGGGGAAGGTAACGAATCCTTTACATTGTAATAATACCAGAAACCACTCTCAGAAGATAGATAGGAGTTTAACGTATCGTCTTTTATAATGGCTTTTATGATTTTTTCTTCCTCTTCGTAGATCGCTTTGTTCCTTTCGGCAGACTCTTTTATGAAGGTTCCGGACGTACTCTTTATAGGCCTTCGGGCTTCAGGACTCTTACAGGAAGCCAAGGAAAGTAGGATGGCGCTCAAAAGGAGTAGACTACGCGTCATGGTTTAGGGCATTTTTATAGGGGGGCAATATACTAATAAAATGTGTTACTGCCTTTTGCAAAGGCATTTCGGTGCGCCCTCCTGCGGCATTGGTATGACCTCCTCCATTAAAATGGGTTCGTGCAAATTCGTTAACCGAAAAGGAACCTTTGCTTCTAAACGAAATCTTGGTAATGGATTCCTGCCTGTTTTCAATAAAGATAACAGCAAAAACAACCCCTTTTAATGACAGGGCATAGTTTACAAACCCTTCGGTATCCCCTTTCTTGAAATTATGATCGTCCAGATCCTTTTGGGATAGCGAAATATAAGCCGTTCGGTATTCGGGAAGCACATGAAGGTTGTTCAATGCTACCCCCAATAACTTAAGACGGTCTTGGCTATTGGTATCGTATATGTTTTGATGAATGATGCTATTCTGAGCTCCTTTTTCTATTAACGAAGCAATTACTTTGTGTGTAGTGGCTGTGGTAGCGGGAAAACGGAACGATCCAGTATCGGTCATAATTCCCACATAAAGTTGGGTAGCGATTTCATGTGAAATTTCGTTCACACCGTCCAAACCTTCTATAAAATGAAATACCATCTGGGCTGTAGAGCTCATGGATACATCGCTGTACACCGCTACAGCATAATCATCAGGTTGTTGGTGGTGATCTATCATGACAAAGGGAACAGTCGCTTTTTCTAGTACTTCGGCAAGATCCCCTGTTCTGTTGAGTGCATTAAAGTCCAAAGTAAAAATAAGCGCTGCTTCTTCAATGGCTTGAGTCACCTGCTTTTGATGCCTATCGAAAGTGAGGATGTCTGCACAACCCGGTATCCATTTTAGGAATTCTGGAAAATCGTTGGGCATGATAACTTGGGTGTCGTGTCCCCTTCCTTTCAGAAAATAGGCAAGGCCCAAGCAGGAACCTACTGCATCCCCATCAGGGTTTTTATGTCCTACAACCACCACTTTTTTGGGTTGGTTTAGCAGTGTTTTTACGGTTTCTAAGGTGTCTTTATTCATAGGCGTTGCGAAGATACAATTTCTTAATAGTTCAATAATATCGCTTTAACTAAATTTGAACATTATAATAGAACATCATGAAATATCTTTTTTTAATCCTAATCCCCTTTGTGGTTTTTTCCTGTAGACAAGAGAAAGCCAGCCCGAAAGTAGCTTCAACCGATACTAATTTTACATTGGTCTTTGCCAGTTGTAATGATCAAGACCGTCCACAACCCTTATGGAATCCTGTCCTGCGAAACTACCCAGATCTATTTATCTGGGGCGGTGATAATATTTATGCCGATACCGAAGACATGGAAAAAATGAAAGCCGATTACGATAAAGTTCTTGCCAATGAGAGTTACAAGAGGCTTTTGCAAACTACCCCTGTTACGGGGACATGGGATGACCACGATTACGGTGCCAACGATGCCGGTAAGGAATGGCCCCATAAAGAAGAGGCCCAACAGCTGTTTTTGGATTTTCTAGATGTTCCCGATGACGACCCGCGCCGTACCCAGGAAGGAATATATACTACCTATAAATCCGATGTAGGGAATCATTCCATCAAGTTCATCCTTTTAGATACCCGGACCTTCCGTGATTCTTTGTTGAAGAGTTCGGAAAAAGGAAGACGTTACGATGCTTGGCCCGTAGAAGATACCACCAAAACCCTTTTGGGGAACAAACAATGGGACTGGTTAGAAGAAGAATTGAAGGACAATACGCCAGATTTTACGGTTATTGTTACCAGCATTCAGTTCCTTAACGAAGGGCACGGTTGGGAACGTTGGGGGGCTTTTCCTTCCGAAGTAGAAAAAATGAACCAACTCATTGTAAATGCAAAAGCCAAAAACATCATCCTTTTAAGCGGAGATCGGCATATGGCCGAAATTTCTGTGAAAGAAGTAGAAGGGTTGTCGTATCCCTTGATCGATTTTACAACCAGTGGAATGACCCACACTTGGATCGATGGAGCTACAGAGGGTAATACCCATAGAGTTAGCAATGTGGTAAAACGGCTCAATTTTGGGGTCTTACGGTTCGATTTTCTGAAGGACGAAGTTGCTTTCGAGATCCGTGGAGAAGACAACTTTTTGTATGAACGCTACACCCAGCAATATTAAAGAATTGTTACGAATTGTTTTTTGACTCCTAAAGCGCTACTTTTGCACCCAAATTAAAAACATCTATGAGAACAGATAGAACTTTTACCATGTTAAAGCCTGATAGCGTTGAAAAAGGAAACGTAGGGCCTATTCTTGAAAAAATCACTGCAGCTGGATTTAGAATCGCTGCCATGAAGTTAACCCAAATGACTAAGGCAGATGCTGAGGCTTTCTACGCAATCCACAAAGAGCGTCCTTTCTTTGGAGAGTTGGTAGAATACATGACTAGGGGACCTATCGTGGCTGCTGTTCTTGAAAAAGACAATGCGGTTGAGGATTTCCGTACTTTGATTGGTGCTACCAACCCAGCAGAAGCTGCCGAAGGAACCATCCGTAAGCTATATGCTGCTTCTATTGGTGAGAATGCTGTTCACGGAAGTGATAGTGACGAAAATGCTGAGATCGAAAGTCAATTCCACTTTGCAGGAAGGGAGATTTTCTAATCAAGATACTAATACAATAAAAAAAGCCGCTCAACGAGCGGCTTTTTTTGTGTTAACGCAGGACTACTTTTTTTATCAGTTCGCTTCCCAGTTCTTCGTTCAGCAAACGAATTATTTTTTCTTTCCCATAGCTCAATTCTTCCCGCAAGACCGAAGAGGTAAGTTGCACAAAAAGCGTATCCCTATCCAACATTACGTTATCGGTATACTTGGAAATCGCTTCCCCCATGACATTGTGCCAAGCCTGTTGGGCAGAAACCTTATCGAGCCCCGTACGTAACTTTCTACTGGAAGCTATAAACTCCTTAAGGACATCTCCCAAGGAGCTGTGTTCTGCATTTCGTTTTGCCATGGTTTATTCTATGGTTATGGGCGTAAAGCGTTTGTACGTATATATTTTTCCGTCTTCGTTGCGTATTTTCAAAAGGCTATCGCCTGTTTTCAGGACGGTTTCGGTCCATTGAGCGTAGGGGGTTTTGTAGTGCAACTGAAGGTTGTTGTTGTCGGTTTTTAGATAAAACTGTTCCGAGGCATTGGTGGCTTTAAAGGTTCCATCCAACCTAGGCGCCAATTTCTTTCTAACACCACTGTCGCCTTGTATCTCAATATAATCAATTACAGTGTTAATCTGGTAATTTTTTTCGGTTCCATCTTCAAAAGTCACTTTTTCGATTTCCCAATAGCCAGATAGATAAGGGATATGGGCTTCTGGATCCTGGTCTCCGCAGGAAAAACATACTAACAATAAAAGAATTGCTATTCTTCTCATAAGGAAAACATTTTGTAGGATTGGCTTATTTCTTTAACCACCCCTTCGGTTCGGGAAGCATGGGTGTCGCTAATGAACAATTGTCCAAAATCTTCGTTGTCTACCAAGCTAATGATCTGTGCTACCCTTTTTTCATCCAACTTGTCAAAAATATCATCCAACAACAAAATGGGCTGTTGCTGGCTTTGTTTTTTCAGAAAATCGAACTGAGCCAATTTTAGGGCTATAAGAAATGACTTTTGCTGCCCTTGGGATCCAAATTTCTTGATAGGATGTCCTTCCAACTGAAACAGTAGATCGTCTTTATGGGTTCCAAAATTTGTGTATTGGGTAATTTTATCTTTCTGAAGGTTTTGCTTCAGCAAATCAATCAGTTTTTCGTCATGCAATTGACTTTTATACAACAACTGAACCTCCTCTTCACTATTACTGATTACTTCGTACCGCTTTAAAAAAATAGGGGAGAAGGCGTCCAAGAATTCCTTGCGTTTCTTGAAAATAAACCCACCGTACTCATCCAACTGCGCATCGTAGATATCGACCGTATCTTGGTTAAAGGTTTGGTTTGCGGCAAAATATTTGAGCAAGGAATTGCGCTGCTCCAACACTTTTTTATACGCAATAAGGGAACGGAGATACTCTGGATCACCCTGCGAAATAACCCCATCCATGAATTTACGGCGGGTATCGCTTCCCTCTACAATAAGATCCCGATCGCTGGGGGAAATAATGACCAGGGGTAAAAGACCAATATGCTCACTGAATTTGTCATACGCCTTACCATTCCGTTTTATGATTTTCTTTTGTCCGCGTTTGGCACTTACCACGATCTTTTCGGGACGATCCATTTTGTCGTACAACCCTTCGATGACAAAAAATTCCTCCCCGTGTTTTATGTTTTGGGTGGTGATGGGATTGAAATAGCTTTTTCCGTACGAAAGGTGGTAAATAGCATCGAGGACGTTGGTTTTACCAACCCCGTTAAGCCCCACAAAACAGTTAATCCTTGGGTCAAATTCGAATGTGCTCGATTCAAAATTTTTGTAGTTAAGTAAGGATAAGGTCTGTAACTGCATCAGGGTTAATGTATTCTGGATTTTGGCAGCAGAAAATAAATTCAGGTTTTTCGGGTATTTTCCACACCGCAAATTATTGATTTTTCCCTTTTAAATTGTAATAAAAATTTTATTTTTGCGCTTCATAAAACCATAGAATATGGCAACCTACAAGAAAAGAGGATATAAACCCAAGACAAAAGCCGAAAAGGAAGTAGAATTAGAAGATGGAAGTGCAACGGCTGAGGTGTTCAAGACCTTGGACGAAGGAGCTTCCAAGACAGAAGCCTGGGTAGAAAAAAACCAAAAATTCATCATGGGATTCGTTGGTATCGTGGCAGTAGCTTTATTGGGTTACTTGGCATACCAAAACTTTATTCAGGAACCCAAGCAAGCAGAAGCCACTAACGAAATGTTCCAAGCCCAGACACACTATGTACAGGCTTTGAACTCCACTACAGCAAAAGATTCGCTATATAACTTAGCGCTTAATGGTTCTGCAGGAAAGTATGGATTGATCGATATTGCCGATAAGTACAGTGGAACTGCCGCAGGAAATATTGCCAATTACTACGCGGGGATGGCTTACTTAAACCTTAATAAATATCAAGAAGCTATAAATCATTTAGATGAGTATAGTGGTGATGACGAAGCTACGGGACCTTTGGCCAAAGGAGCCATTGGTGATGCTTTTGCACAGTTAAACCAACCCGAGCAAGCATTGAAATACTACGTAGATGCTGCTACCATGAAAACCAACGAGGTTACCTCTCCACGTTTCTTCCTAAAAGCTGGAATTGTAGCATTGGAGTTGGGACAGACATCCAAAGCGTTGGAGTATTTCAACACCATTACAGAAGAGTACAAGGATTCTGAAGAAGCTGAAAAAGCAAAACTATACAAAGGACAGGCTGAAGCAATGCAATAACTATGGCGACAGCAAATACAAATTTATCGGCTTACGATAAAACCACAATCCCAAATGCGAAGAACTTTCGGTTTGGGATTGTTGTTTCTGAATGGAA
>JANQKN010000067.1 GCA_028281065.1 Flavobacteriaceae bacterium
GTATCATAACTCCAGGTGGCAGGGATGTTCCCGACAATACCTTCGTCCACCTGGATACACGCAAGATTGGGGTTGCCTTCTGCAATAAGCGGTGCGATATCTGCCGTGTTTCCGTTCTTTATATCCAACTGCACCAGTTGGTTGTTGTACACGGCAACGGTTTCCAACCCCGAGTTCTGCGAGAGGTCCAAGGCAATGATGTTGTTGTTCCCGGCAAACAGGTGGACCAACACGGGGTTGTTGGATACATCCAGGCTCGATACCCCGTTGTCGTCCATGTAGATTTCTTCCAAGAAAAGGTTGTTGCTCACATCTAGGCCTGTGATGGCATTGTTGCGTATGTTGAACCACTCCAGATCGGGGTTCTGTGTAAAATCAATCTCCGTTAGCATATTGCCCTCGATGGAGAACCCCCTCAAGTCCCCGAGGTTCGAAATGTCGATGGATGACAGTTGGTTGTGGTCGAGCCTTAAAAAGTCCAATGAGGGAACAACGCTCAAATCAATGTCTGCGATACTGTTCCAAGATGCGTTTAGGGTTCCCAAAAAGGGCGTATCTGTTAAATCAAGGTTTGATAGATTGTTATTGGTACATTCCAGAAAGAACAGGTTGCCATTCCCGCTGAAATCCAAAAAACCAATGTTGTTGTCGTTGCAGTACAGAAACTGCAAAAACGGCATATCCTCAATCCCTGTCAGGTCAGAGATATTGTAATTGGGGACTTCCAACAATGTGATATTTTCAATATCTGCGGTAAGCACCTGCCCGTTAATGGTTCCGTCACTGTCAAAACCCAAGTCAATAAGTGCCTGTTCAAAGTTCGGGTCGGGAATTGCCGTGGTCTGTGCCATGGTGCAATGGGTTGTCAATAATAGCAGTACCGTGGTAAGTA
This sequence comes from Flavobacteriaceae bacterium, assembly GCA_028281065.1. GTDB lineage: Bacteria > Bacteroidota > Bacteroidia > Flavobacteriales > Flavobacteriaceae > Aureisphaera. The sequence goes on from JANQKN010000067.1 coordinate 893, forward strand.
GTGTTGTTTTCATGGTTCTTAATAAAGTTTTGTATGCCCCTTGGCCCGCAGGGGCGTTCATACAATGAGCCGGTTGAACCCCAAATGTATATAAAAAAATTAAAAGGCTAGTTATAACTAGCCTTTTAATTTTTACATAGACTCTACCTTGTCCTTTCTACCATTTGAATATTGCATGAAGTATCCAGATACAGAGGAGTTTTTAAGAGGCCTTGGAAAACAAATCCGTGTTATCCGCAAAAAGAAAGGGTTTTCCCAACGGGAGCTGGGGTTACGGGCTGAATTGGAAAAGTCAGAAATTCAGCGGTTGGAACGTGGAACCAACCCGACATTTAAAACCATGTTGAAGATTGCCAATGCACTCGATGTTGATCTTTCAGAGCTTGTTGTTTTTTCATAAAGCTTTGTAGTTTCTTAAGATAAATATTATTTTAGGGTAAGGTTTCCCCAGCCATTTATTAGTACTAGGATCACGAACACATTGATATTTATACATCATTATGGTGAGGAAGCTGTGTATAATAACTTCTCTTTTTTGTTACATAAATGTATTTTCCCAAGAGATACCATTTGTTGTGGTAAACAACAGCAACACAAATGAAAATATTTTTAGCAGTCCCAATATAGAAGGGGATATTTTAACCTCGATTGCCCCTGAGGTTCGGGCCGTCGCTATCGATTCCATAGATGGCTGGTTCAAAATAAATATTCCAATAGATGGGCTGGAAAGCCCAGGGATTGGGTGGGTGCAATCTGGATTGGATTTTTTTACTCCGGATTATTCAAATGATTTTCTTGAGCTAACTGCGACAAGAGTGGTTCTCAGAAGTCAACCCGAAGGTAAACTAAAACCATTTTCGGTAGTTTGGATTGAAGCCAATAGAGATCAAAATTATGCCGCTACTTTAGTAGGGCAGTTTTATGCCGTCAAAGATCATCGCATTGTAAATAACGAAACTTGGTTTAGGGTATACCTAACTAATAATTGTAAATCGTTTAGAGATGAAAAAATGATCAAGACGCTTTACGGATGGCTTCCCGAAAAGTACATCAACTACCGTTATTCTTACAAAAATGACCTCAGTAGTATTACCATTAAGGAACTTGATGAAAAGTATCAAAATGAAAGGGATCAAAATATTACGAATGAAGAGAAACTTGAAACAAGCAATGCTTGGATCGTCCTGTTAGTAATAATCGTTGTTTCCCTGTTATCTTTTTCAGTAGGTTATGTTGTGTATATAAAACGAAAAATCAAAATGTATGATAAGGAACAACAATTTAATGACTTCATTGGTGGTAAATATAGTTTGACCAACAGGGATATCGAAATTTGGTTTCTCATTTCTGAAGGGTTTACCGAAAAACAGGTTGCTAAAAAATTGTTCGTATCAATCAATACCATTAAAACCCAAAGAACTGCTCTTTACAAAAAAATAAAGCTGATTAATCCCGGAATCAAGAAATTGAATAAAATGAAAGCTGCTGATCTGTTCAAAAAAGAAAAAGCAGATTTCGGGAAAAACAGTAAGAAACCAGGTTGAGCACAGAATAACCTTCACCCCTCCATCCGAAACCTTTCACCCATAGGGGTGAAATCCGATCACATCGAATTAATTGTTTGGAAACGTGATAAAAAAGTGGTTGCTTGAATGGAAATAAACCCTATGAAGAACATCATAATTTTTATGAAATGATTCTTAAAAAAAGTCGAGATATGAAAAGCACCAATAACTATATCGGATATTCTCTTGCATTGATACTTCTTATCAATTTTTCTATAAGCTGTAACAAAGATGACAATCAAGGTAGTCATATTCAGTTTACGGAAGAGGGGTTACAAACTGGGGTTCCCGCGGTAGTTCCCGATACTATTATAAGAAACCAGGGTATGTCGTTGGAAGTTGTGGGAGATTCCATTGAAGATATTAACTCCACCTACGAACTAATCTTAAGCGGAGAAAGGTTTTCCAATGTAAAAAAAGGCACTACCATAATAGATAACTTGGACGGTAGGTTATGGGTTGTCATGGATGTTTTGGATAATAATTCAAATGAAAGTAGGGTTCTGGCTATTCCTGGAAGACTAGGAAATCTATTCCGGAATGCAATATTAAAATATTCATTGAAGAACAACAGGGCTAAACAAAATTCAAATTATGATAAGAAATTACCATCTAATACAGTTAGTTTAACTGCTTTCGACAATGAATACAATTGGGATATCAACCAAAGCAATACGATCATCGAAAGCACACCGCTCTCTGATGGTATAGCTATTGGTACAGATGCCAATGGAAGCTTTAGGCTTGACTTCACAGATTTCGTTTTACTTTCAAACTCGAGTAGCCCCAACACTTCAATTAAAATCCTTGAAGGAGGTGTTACAATCAACAATGCTTTTGACCTACAGGCAAAGTTCAATCCCGTGGAATTGATTCTCTCTACAGTTGATCCGATAATTATCCCCGCAGGTTCAGTGAAGGAATTTGATTCTGCTATATATTCCACTGTTGATTACGACCTTGTACTTGGAGGTGAAGTAAGCTTATCAGGAAGTGGAAACTCACTGGTTCGTGAAATACCCTTAGCGAATTTCATAATCATTGTGCCGGTAAGCCCCCTTGCCTTTATCGAATTGGAATTGGATGTATTTGCAAGGGCTACCTTGGATGCTGTTGCAGATTTTTCCATATCACCTAGATATACAGGGGTCAATGATTTTGTCGCAACTGCAGAATATGAAGGAATAGGTACAATCCCTAACCTAGATTTTGAATTTACCAATTTGGAGAGATCCACTGAAGCTGCCGATGTGGTGAACCTTGAAACCTCATTAAGGGTAGAATTTGTCCCTCAAGCAAGTGTATATCTTTATGGGTTGGTTGGCCCCACAGCTGAATTATCCCCATTTGTTGATTTAAATGGAAGGGTTGAATATAATCCGACAAATGACCTAATTACATGGGACACCGCAATTGATTACGGTGTTTCAGGAAGAGGGACGCTTGATATCAATGTGCTGGGATATGAGAACAATGAAGGAGGGATTCAAGAACTCTTCGAATTCTTCAATGACGACATCATAAATGAAAATTTGTTCCATGCACCTTCCCAATCACAGATAACATTGGGGAATAATCAAATTGGGGAACCCAACGCTCAACTACCCAATCCCATTGAGGTTTTGGTAAGGGACAGTTCTGGAAACCCGTTATCCAATGTCGCAGTGCTTTTTGAAACTGAGGATGGCAATGGGACGTTTGATTCGGAATATGTTTATACTGATGCGATAGGCGTGGCTGTTGCCAATTGGACGCTGGGCAATGCAGAGGGGACGCAGGGAGGGAGGGCTTTTGTTCTTGATGGAAATGGCGATTCAATAGAGGCAACAGAAGTTTTAATCACGGCATTCTCTGGTGGTACGGATGAAGTTCAGCCAGCAAATTCACCCACCCCATCAAATGGGGGCGTTTCTGTTCCACTGAACGGGACCCTATCATTTATTGAAGGTGAAAATACCCCAACAGATTCTATGTTCCGAGTATATTTTGACGCTAACCCAGAGCCGGTCACTTTTTATGATCTCGATGTCGGCTCAAACACATTGGATTATTCAAACCTGGAAGAAGAAACACAGTATTATTGGAAAGCGGAAACAATCAGCAATACTGGAAGTGTATTGGCGACATCCCCTATCTGGAGTTTTACCACTGGAGATAATACCTCTGGAGGGGTTTACGTTGGAGATGTAGAATTAAACAATCAACAAGAGGTTGATAATTTCGGAGCAAATAATTATTCAATAATTACGGGAGGGTTACAAATAGGGGCTCCGGATGGCGTAGATTTAAACTTAAATAGTTTAAGCTCATTAACCGAAATTCAGGGGCAATTATCTTTTAGTTGCAAGCATTGTAGCAGTCTTCAAGGCCTAAGCAATATAACTTCTGTAGGATATTTAACACTGAGACGATTTCAAAGCCTGCCGAATTTTGAAGGCTTGAATGGATTAACTAACGTTGACGAAAACGTGGTCATCGGTGGGGTGTTTTTTAACAAAAATTTAAATCTATACAGTTTTGATGGGCTTGATAATTTAGCCACTGTGGGAGGATATATTTATGCCCGTGGAAATGATCAACTACAAAATATCGATGCTTTTTCTGGTTTGCAAAGTGTCGATGGCGATTACTTGAGAATTAGGGGAAACATTAACCTTACAGACTTATGCGGTCTTACCAATATTGTAGTATCCGATGGAATAGCCGGAGACTATTCTGTTTATGAGAATGCATACAACCCAACCGAACAAGAAATCATAGATGGCAATTGCAGCCAATAGATATTTTTGAATTGGATGTTTGTCTGGTAGAATTATGAGACTATGAATCTTAATAAAATTTTACCTTTTATACCAATTCTTATTGCTATTGGGCTTATCGGCTACAATGAAATAAATGATAATCATCTGATCGTTCGTTTGGGTTTCGATAATTCCCAAAATATCGTAAACACTGACCTTTATGAAGAGGGCAACGTCACAGAATCGAACCCAGGGTTAGTTACAGACACAGATAAATTACAAGGGAAAATTGTTGAAAACGATAGTCAAATTGATTTGATAAAAAATGCAGAATACATTTTAGGGAAAGCGGAATATATTCAGGCATTGGATTCAGTTGAGGATATCAACATCAAGGATGATGAGTACCATAGGATTGTTTCTGCCTCTAATTCCTTAAAAGCTTACGCTGAATCCTTTTATGGGAACCCAACCAAAAATACTCTCGTCCTTTCGCAAAAGGATATAGATAAAATTCAAAATGCCTATTCATTTGCCCCTACGATTATCTCGCTTATAGACAATGCGAAAAAAATCCAAAACAATGATTATAATAAATGTGATGAACGGTTGGTCAATGCAATCTTGTCTTGTTCGGAATATACCTGTGAAATATATAATCCCGACATAGGTATTTTGTCCCCACACAGGGTATTGGGAGAAAATGCAGTGGGTAATTGTGGCTATACATTTACTTATGACAAGCTTCCGTTTATATGTGGATTCAATGAGGAGTCAAAACCTGAAGTAGTTGATTTGTTGACCAGTGGGTTAGAGTTGGCTAAGGGAGGTGAAAATTTAGCTTTCAACCCTAATAAATTCCCTGCTAGTTATAAATCAGTGGATGGGGAAAATTCAAAACAATTGGAAGGATGTATTATGGTCGCTTTGGGTGCACAATTGGAACAGTTCAAAGAATAATAACCGATTTGCCTAAAGATTTAAATTATGCTTGAAAAAATCCGATGTAAGATTGCCGATTGGTTCACCCCTGAAAGATTGAAGGGCAATAGCCTGCTCAAACCCAATTACTACAAGGTGAATTACCAGAATATCCGGTTTTTTATGACCAAAGGTGTCGAAAAGGGATACATAAGGCTCGTTACACTGGATAACGAGGATTACTTTGATCGTGGCACACTTAAAGAGGTCGTAGAGGAATGTTCGTACTTTGTAATGATCCATAGGCAGTTTGTCGTTAACATAAACCACGTTGATAGTCGGCTCGATTGGTCGTGCTGTTGGAGCGGTGAACACAAACTGAATGTATCGCCCCAGTACCGAGAAAATTTCAAAGAAAAAATGCAACTGTTCCTACAAACAAAAGAAAACGGACAATAGCTTGTCCGTTTGTTTCAAAACTTTTTTCATTTTTCAAAACAAAACTGGTTTTGTTTATGTGTTTTTGATTACCTTGGCACGGCACAATCAAACACTTATATAAATGAAAAAAAGAATAGGGATTTGGAAACGGGTATCCACCGATAGACAGGAAGGAAGTGCCGAGAACCACGTAAAGCGGGCGCAGTGGTACGCAAAGGACCGGGACTGGGAGGTTGTTGAAATCTACGACCTTGAGGACGTGAGCGGAAAGACACTCCTGCACCACCCCGAAACACACCGTATGCTACGGGATATTGAAACGGGACACATCGACGGTCTCATTTTCTCCAAACTGGCACGGTTGGCACGTAACACCCGTGAACTTCTGGATTTTGCAGACTTTTTCAAGGACAACGATGCCGATCTCATTTCACTCGGCGAATCCATCGATACGTCAACACCAGCGGGACGGTTGTTCTACACCATGCTCTCTGCCATTGCCCAATGGGAACGTGAGGAGATCGCCGACCGTGTGGCAAGTTCCATAGCCATACGTGCAAAAATGGGTAAACTCCTCGGCGGTCAGGCCCCCTACGGCTATTCCATAGAAAACGGTGAACTCGTCATCAACGAAAAGGAAGCTCCGATACGGAAGCTCATGTTTGAACTGTTCTTGGATCACAAACGGAAGTCAACCGTTGCCAAGATCATCAACGGGCGGGGCTACCGTACCCGTAAGGGCAAGGAGTTCTCCGATGTTGCCATTACCCGCAACCTCAAGGATACCGTTGCCAAGGGACTGCGCCGTATGAACTACAGCAAGCCCATAACCAAGGATACCCCAAACGGGTTGAAACCAAAGGAGGAATGGGTATACCACCCCGTACCCGCCATCGTTTCCGAGGAACTGTGGGAAGCCGTGAATACCATTATCGAACAACAGGAAGCGAACAGTAACCGACCACTGAACCGAAAGACACACTTGTTCACGGGGTTCCTGCACTGCCACAACGGGCATAAAATGTACCTCCAATCACGCATGACCAAATACAGTTGCAAAAAGTGCAAGGTACGGATCGACAAGGACGATCTGGAAAAGGTGTTCCAGACACGCCTTAAAAAGTTTGTGTTCTCGGAAGAAGAAAAAAACGATTACCTCTCACTTGCCAACCAAGAACGGGAAGCCAAGAAAAACGAACTGGAAATCACAAAGAAAAAGCTGAACGACATTGAGTTGAAAATGGAACGGTTGCTCGACCTCCACATCAAAGGTGAAATACCGACAAAAGGGTTCAACAAGCATTACAACCCGTTGTTCGAACAGTCGGAGCAACTGCAAGTCACCATCCCTTTACTGGAAAAGGAATACAAGGATATGTCAACAGTAAAGAACTCGGTTGACGAAATTATTGAAAGCTCCAAAGATTTGTACAGTGGTTGGGACAGGCTATCACAAGAAGAAAAACGGGAGGTCATAGAAGCCATTACCAATGCCATTGTGTTCGACGGACAAAACCTCACCTTTAAACTAAAGCACATAACCCCACCCCAAACCGCTAACCCCTTTTCTGAATTGAACACAGATGGTCAACAAAACCATTCGATTTTTGATTAATGAATTATTAAAAAATGTATTGATGAATGAAATTTTTTCGGTGTTAAAAACCTGCGATAATAGGTTGTTGTAATACGCTTTTTTTCCTTCTTGGTTCGCCACAAAGGCATCGGCAATATATTCCTGAAGCAAGGCCACCCTTTTCTGAAAGACATAGATCAGCGGATTGAACCAAAGTAGGATCCGTAATCCTTCAAAAAGCAATAAATCCAATGTATGGCGTTCACGGACATGTACTTGTTCGTGCAAAACAATGTGTGACTTTTGTTCTTCGGGAAGATCCTCGCCAATAAACACATTCTTCATAAAAGTAAATGCATTTTCACTGGCAGGAAGGGTAATGATATTGAAATGGGAATGCTTCTTCACCATCCCCTTTTTCTTTAGGGTTCTAATTCTATACAATTTTCTGGCAAACACATAGGTGCTTAAAAGAACTCCCAAAACCCAAATACTCCCAACGATAGTGAATAACCCAAAAGCGGAGGTCTCTTCAGTATCGGTAGCCGCAATATTGTTGCCTATTAGGACCTCTGGGAGTTGTACCAGGTACTCTTCTGGAATGGCTTCCCTAAAAAGGGCTATTTCTACAAAGGGTAACACCATTGCCAGAAGGGGTGTAACCAACAAGTAAACCCTGTTTGCCTTAAAAAAGGTTTCCTTCTTAAGAAAAAGGTCATAGATAATGAGAAATACCAGTTGAAATACCAGTACCTGTGCTATATAATGTATCATTTTTCTTCTTTGTTAATTTCCTTTAAAATAGCTTCAAGGTCTTGGATGTTAACATTGTTGTTCTTCATAAAAAAAGATACCATACTTTTAAAAGACCCTTGAAAATACCCGTCTACCAATTTATTGATGGACTCGTTACTGTAATCTGCCTTTTGCACCAAGGGGAAATAGGTATGCCCCCTCCCTTCCTTGCGATACCCAACAAAACCTTTGCTTTCCAAAATCCTAACAATCGTAGAAACCGTATTGTAGGCAGGTTTGGGGTCCGGGAAATAGTCTATAATAGTAGCTACATTGCCTTCCTGTAAATCCCAAAGGATTTGCATGATGTCTTCTTCGGCTTTGGTGAGTTGCTTCATAGTTTATTGTGCTTTACGATACAAATATAACTAAATATTTAGTTTAAACTAATTTTTTAGTTGAAAAATTGTAACATCTCCTTTTTAATTGCGTCTTACAGGTCGATTATGGACTTACTTTTTGTCTTTTTTGGATTTATCTTAATGCTTATAGGTATTGTTGGGAGTATTCTTCCCGTAATCCCGGGAACCCCCATTTCTTGGTTGGGACTTGTCGTACTTTATTTATCCCCTTCCCTAGAGTTTAATTGGATTTTTATCATCATTACAGGAATCGTGGCGATTGCCATTTATGTGTTGGATTACCTCATCCCTGCTATGGGAACCAAAAAATTTGGAGGCAGTAGGGCTGGCGTTTGGGGTACCACCATAGGTTTATTGGTGGGTATCATTGCTCCAATTCCCTTCGGCATCCTCATAGGCCCTTTTGTAGGTGCTTTTATAGGAGAATTGGTATTTAATGAAACAGAAGGTCCCAAAGCCTTTAAAGCAGCCATAGGTTCCTTTTTTGGGTTTTTAGCTTCAACATTCATGAAGCTTTTTGTCACTTTTATCTACCTTGGTATTTTCTGTTACCACGTATTCAAAAATTGGAGCCTCTTGGATTTTCCTTTTTAGTTGGAAAATGTTCATTCTTCAACGGGAATCTCTATAATTGTTAAGACCCCATCATCTTTTTCCTCGTTTTTCATTTCAAAAACAAAGTCTCCTTGATACAGTGTATCTAACCGACTTATGATATTACTCAAGCCAATACCAAAATGATCCTTTTCCTGAGATAGGGATTTACCATCATTTTGTATCACAAACAGAAGCCTATCCTCTCCATTTAGGGCAATGCGTATGCTTATCGTTAACTGATCGTGGTTGTATGAAAAACCGTGTTTTAAGGAATTCTCTACAATGGGCTGCAGCAACAGAGGAGGGACTTTATAATGAAGCAGTTCTTTTGGGATTTCTTTGTTTACCTTCAGTTTATCATCATACCGTATGCGCTCTATCTCTATGTACTTTTGAAGCAGCTCCAGTTCTTCCTCCAGCGCAATGTATTTGGTGTCCTTTAACCGAAGGGTACGACGTAGCATCTCACTTAAATCTGCAATGCTATCCTGTGCTTTTTCAGGACTTTGATCCACCAAAGAAGCAATATCGTTTAAGGCATTAAATAAAAAATGAGGCTGTAGTTGACTCTGTAGGGAACGGATCTTGGAGTCCAACAACTGTGTTTTCAATTGCGACTCCTGAAGCTCATACTTCCGCTGCTTTTTAAAATAATAATAGGCATAAACAATGGCGACGGAACAGAAATAAAGGAAAAAGTTGTAGTCGGTTCCCATGATGGCCCTTGGGTATATGTATTCCCAAGTTACAGGATCGCCGAACCCATAAAGCAGATTGCCAAAAATGACCTGTGTGGTTACCGAGTAAAAGGTAAGTCCTACTCCAAACAAACCATGTAACAACAAACTCATCCATTGGGAGATTCCTTTTCTTTCCTGTAGATACCGCACCAACAGTAAAGCCAGGATCACAAAAAGCAATTTGGAAGTATACCTAAAAGTTGTATTTATAATAAGCCCCCACCAGCTATAAGTTTTAAATGCAGTTCCCTGCCACTTAGCCAAGACACTACTAAAGGTGGAAAGCCCATAAGCCACCGAATAAAACAATAGCAGATACTTTAAAAGTGTTTTATCTAGAATCTTGGCTCGCATGTTTATTTTATCCCCATCTGTTTTAGAAAGGTGCTTTTATGGGTTTTGGAAAGCGGAAAGGAAGTTTGGTCCACCATAACAATACTAAAATCGCCCAAACCTTCGCTTACTACTTCTTTAATATAATTCCTGTTCACTATGGCCGACCGGTTTACCCTGGAAAACGAACCTGGATCCAGTTTTTGCGAAAGCTCCGTCATCGATATACGATACAAATGCTTGTTTGTCGTATCGGTATAGAGTTCTGCATAATAACCAGAGGCTTTGATATACCGAATGGTTTCCGTAGGCACAAAGAAATACCGTTTATTGGTCTTTAAGACGATCTTATCCAAATACCCAGAAGACTGGTCTTTAAAGCCCCCTTCGTTGTTGGACAGGTACCGCATAAGGTCTTCCATCTTTTCCCGTACTTCTTGCTTCTTGGATTGCTCCAACTTATCCACTCCCCGCTGCAAGGCTTCTACAAACCGTGCCTTTTTATAGGGTTTCAGTAAAAAGTCCAAGGCCTGTACTTCGAAAGCTTTTACTGCAAAAGTGTCGAAAGCTGTAACAAAAATAATGACCGGGATTTGGTCTTTGGGAATTTGCCTAAGCACATCGAAACCCGTCATATCCGTCATTTTTATATCCAGAAAAACAAGGTCTGGCGAGTCGTTCAGTATCTTTTCGATGGTTTGCTTTCCATTGGATGCATGGGCAATGGCAATGGCGTGCGGAGTATCCTCCAAAAAAGTCTGGATTCTCTTTCGGGCTAGGCTTTCATCGTCTGCTATTAAAATCTTTATGGGTGTGTTCCTTTCCAAGGGCCTTTAAAAAAAGCTATGTTACTGAAATGTCCTTCAAGGTACCAAAAATTGATAGGAACTTATCATTTTTAGATACAAACCCATCTATAGTTGAAACCTAGCAAAAACACCCCCTTTTTGTTCATATCAAGTTTTAAGTAACTCATATCAATAAAAAACTTCTGCTTCAGAATTTGATCATTTTCGTGATCTAAAAGATGTACAAAATGAACTTTAAAACTACAATCGCCTCGTTTCTTCTATACGCTGTTATGGCTTCTACGGCTGTAGCACAATCATTTCAAGAAACCACCTTCCCAGATATCACCACAACACCTTCGGCTTCCCGAAGCGCCAATTTTATAGATGTAAATGGCGATGGCTGGGACGATATTTTTATTACCAATGGCCCGTTTGCCGGACAGGATAATATGTTGTACATAAACAACCAGAACAACACTTTCACCACGGTAACCACAGACGATATTGTAAGTGATAACGATCGGTCCGACGGAGCGAGTTTTGCCGATGTGGACAACGATGGCTACTTGGATGCCTTTGTAGTTACTTTTGGAGCCAATGGGGTAGGTAAGAAAAACTACTTCTACCGAAATAACGGAGATGGCAGTTTTACCTATGAACCAGGAATTGCCATGGGCATTCCGCTCACCTATTCAGAAATGGCCACGTGGATCGATGCCAACAATGATCAAAACCTGGACTTGTATTTTACCAATAGCGTGGGTAGTCTTCAGAATATGTACTTCGAAAACCAAGGGGATGGCAGTTTTCAGCAAAACAACACCCTTGCCATCACTAACGACATACTTCCTTCCCGTTCCGTAGATTGGATCGATTATGACGGGGACGGGGATTGTGATCTTTTTGTCGCCAATGAGGAAGGAAACACCAATTCCCTCTTCAGAAACGATGGGCCAGATAATTTTACACAAATCACAGACTTAGCCATTAACTTAAGTTTTAGAAACTCGGCTGGAAGTTCTTGGGGCGACATAGACAACGATGGGGATTTTGATCTCTTTATAGCCAACTATGGCAATTCGGGGCAGGCCAATCAACTTTACACAAACGAAAATGGTGTATTTACCGAAGAGGTAGATTCATCTATAGCCATCCCTGTTACCAGTTCTTTTGGTTCTTCTTTTGCTGATGTGGACAACGATGGGCATTTGGATTTGCTAGTATGCAATGCCTTTTTGGTGGGACAGACCACCAATTTTCTGTACATGAATGACGGGGATGGTAACTTTACCTTGGATACAGGTAGTAGCTTGGCCAATCACCAAGGATGGACCTTTGGTTGTGCTTTTGGGGATTACGACAACGATGGTTGGCTCGATGTCCTTTTGGCCAATACCCAAGGGGAAAACCAAACCAATTCCCTTTTCCGAAACACAGGAACTGGAAACAATTGGGTAAAACTGAATTGCGAAGGGGTCGTTTCCAATTTTTCGGCTGTAGGAGCGATTGTAAAAATACACGCCACTATAGATGGAGAACAGGTATGGCAAACCCGAAAAATAGCGGCTTCTTCCGGGTATTGCAGTCAGAACAGCTATACCGTTCATTTTGGGTTGGGAGATGCTACCTCCATCGAAGACGTACTTGTAGAATGGCCTGCAGGTACTACCGAACGTTTCGAGAATATTACCATAAATAACACTCATGATATCATAGAAGGGGAAGGAACTTTGGGAAACGATGAAATTGTACCTACCCTATTTTCCATATTTCCGAACCCAACGGCAAAAGAACTTCACATTAATTTGACAGTACCTTCCGAAGAAATTACAGTTGCGCTGTACTCCATTTCGGGTCAAAAGATGGAAGAGAAGACCTTCCGGACTCAAAACGGGTCGCAATTTACAATGGATACCACCGCTCTTTCCCAAGGGCTTTATTTTATAGAAATCCATTATGGAGGCAAGTCGATAGGTACTGCAAAATTTGTGAAGGAATAAGGGCTACATCCACTGGGTTTTTTGTGCAATGGAAGTGTGGCGTGTCCCTTCGGGTAGTTCCCCGTCGTATTTGCCCATATAGAAGAAGCCTAAGCACTTTTCGCCTTCAGCCAATGGAACATGCTTGCCCATATGGTCTTTTAAGCTAGGTGAGCTCCAATAACATCCTATTTTTAAGGAATGGGCTGCCAACCACATGTTCTGTACTGCCATGGCTGTAGAAGCAATTTCTTCCCACTCTGGAACACTTTCCTTGGGATCCCTTTGCATACAAATGGCCATGACACAACCCGATTGCAAGGGCTTGTCCTTGATTTTTTTCAGTTTGACTTCCGATACCTTTTCGGTGATTTCCTGATAGGTAGTTCCTAGAAATCCACTCAACTCTTTTCGTGAGGTTTCGGAATGGAACACCTTAAACCGCCATGGTTCGGTACGTCTATGGGTAGGAGCCCAATTGGCAGCTCCCAATATTTTTTCCAGTTCCTCCTTAAAAATGGACTCGCTATTGTACTGTGATGGGAATACCGCCCTACGGGAAGCAATAATATCTAAAATCATAAGGTGAAAAATACTAAATCTTTGGTTGTAAACTCTATCCAATCACAACAAAAATAAAGCCTCCACGAGCATAGCACATGGAGGCAAAAACTAACCAATTTTTAAATATGAAAAAAAATCAATTATCTAACTTGTAATCAATTCTTTAACAGGACAAAAATAAGGACACTTTAAACGAGTAAAAAATTTATGCGTGCATAACTAATGGGTTTTCGTTAAAATGCACCTGTTTTCTTTGAAATATCGATGAAGTGCGTAGCCCTTGGGTTCATTTTAACAGTTGACAGGCAAAAGACGTCGATTTTTCGTATCTTATAGGTGTTAACACGTTAATAATCAACCTAAAAGATTCGTAACCATGAAAAGATTCAGTCTTATTTTTGGTTGTCTTTTCGCCTTGCTTATCCTCGGCTCGGCCACTAAAAACAACTCCCCAGAAAATTCAAATTCAATTTCCCTCGAAGGCGTTTGGGAATTACAGCACCAGTATATTTATGAGGACAACGAAGTACATGACACCCTATACAACTTGGAAGGATACCGCCAAGTAAAGATGTATAGCAAGGGCAAGATCATGTGGACCCGCTTTAACCCTAAAGACACAAACGAATGGTTTGGATATGGAACCTATAGAATTGTGGATGGCTATTTGGAAGAGCGCTTGGAATATGCTTCTAGCGAAATGATGAAAATTGTAGATACGGTTCAGGTCTTCCGTTTCGAATTGGAAATGGACGGTAACACCTACAGCCAGATTTCGCACGATGCCGAAGGGCATCGCTACAATTCGGAGAATTATGTGAAAATTGAGTGAGCCTTATTCCTCACTGCTTTCACTTTCATTGGAAAACAAGAGTACCCCTGCGGCAATAATGATCACTAGGGGCGAAAAAGAAATGATATTGGATAAGGTTTTGTCGTGTTCTTTAATCTCAACGATGCTATCCTTGTCCAACACCACTTCAGTGCCTTGACTGTAACGCTTTGGGATGCCTCTGTATTCGCCATCGACAAGATTGATTTTTTCAAATTCTAGGGGTTTTTCGCTTTCGGTAGTGGTAACCTTTACCTTTTGTTGCTTCATTACGGCAGCATCCAAACTAATGGATCCCTTGTATACCGTACAGCCTTGAAGTACAAACAGTACAGAAAGCAGTAAGCTGGCCAATCGGAAAGATAGATTCATGGATTTCATGACAATGGGTTTACTAATTCGGGTGACTAAATATACTATAAATGCAGTAACCGTAAAATAAAACTACAGCTTGAATTAAACACATTCGCTAAAACAAAAAGCCTCTCCACTTGGAAAGGCTTTCTATAAATATTTTTGAATAAGGGTTCCTTAATGTAATTTACCTTTTGAAGGTCATCGTCATTTTCGAACCATTATCCTCAACCTCTAAAACAAGTCCGCTATCGGTTAGGGATTTAATAGTAACAACATCTGTTCTACCCTCTACAACCATCGTTAGTTTGTCCCCATCTACTGTATAGGTTCCTGTTGAAGTGAGTACATCATTTCCAACAACATTAACTATGGTAACATTTCCGTCGTCGGTGTATTCTTGACTGGAATTGCTTATCATAGCATTTTTTAACTCCTCAAACATGGCTTGCTGTTCTTCGGGAATTTCGATCCCCAAGTCTACATCGCTCATTTTCCACTTTCCAACAATGGAAGCATCCGCTTTCTTTTCAGAAGTTTCCACATTTTCTACTTCGGTTGTAGATTTATCTTCCGATTTGGATTTGTCTCCACAAGAAGCAAGAAACACAACACTTAAAGTAACTAGGGTAATAAAGGATTTTTTCATTTACGTAGATTGATTTAGTTAGTATGAATAAAAATTTGAAGTCCTAAAAGTAACAAAATAACTCTTACCACCTCTTTGCTATTATTGCTTTGCATTGAAAACCTTCGTTACTTTGATACTCCCATAAAAATGCTAATATTGTAGTAACCATGGAGGTACAACCATCTAAAGCTAAAAAATTCGGTACGTTTGGGGGTGTTTTTACACCCACTTTACTTACCATTTTAGGGGTTATCATGTACCTGCGTATGGGTTGGGTTGTGGGTAATGCAGGTCTTTTGGGTGCTTGGCTTGTTATCATTGTCTCCTTTTTAATCACACTGTGTACGGCCTTATCCATGTCGGCCATTACCACCAACATCCGAATCGGTGCCGGGGGGGCATACGCTATCATCTCACAGTCATTAGGTTTGGAAGTGGGCGGAAGTTTGGGGATACCCAGATACATCTCACAGGGCTTAGCAGTAACCATGTATATCTTTGGTTTTAGAGAGGGTTGGTTAGGGATTTTTCCCGAGCACAATGCTTTTTTGGTCGATGTTTGCGTTTTTGCAGGGCTGTTAACGATCGCCTATATAAGTGCCAACCTTGCCATTAAGATTCAATACATCATCATGGTCATTATCATAGCATCCTTAGTGTCCATTGTCTTGGCAGCGTATGATGGATCCATGGCTATTTCTACAAACGAAGCCCTTAGTTGGGGAAGCTTTGCGGGTTCCCCAGAAAACAACTTCGAGGGCAGTAATTTCTGGTTGGTTTTTGCCGTGTTTTTCCCCGCAGCAACGGGAATCATGGCTGGGGCCAATATGTCTGGCGAACTAAAAGACCCCCGTAAAAGTATTCCCACGGGAACACTTTGGGCTATAGGGGTAAGTTTTGTTATCTATATGCTTTTGGCTTTTTGGTTAGCACGATCTGCTACGGAACAGGAATTGGTTTCCAACTATAATATCATTATTGAAAAAGCTTATGTAGGCCCCCTTATTATCGCTGGAATCCTCGGTGCAACTTTCTCTTCGGCCTTGGCCTCTTTGGTGGGATCATCACGCATCCTATTCGCTATGGGACAGCATCATGTATTACCCAAATCTAAATTTCTGGCAGGACAGAGTGCCAACGGACAACCTAGAAACGCCATGATCGTAACGGGTATCCTGATTTTTGCTACCATGCTTCTTAGAAACCTGAACGCAGTGGCTCCCTTGGTCACCCTTTTCTTTTTGGTGACCTATGCTATGATCAATATCGTAGTTATCATCGAGCAGAAATTGGGGTTGATAAGCTACCGACCTCTTTTTAAGGTGAAACGATGGATTCCTTGGTTGGGACTCATCTCTTCGGTCTTAGCTATGTTTATCATAAACCCAACCATTAGTTTGATAACCATAGGAATTGTACTAACTGTGTATTGGTACCTATCGCGACAGAATTTGGAAACCCCTTTCGAGGATGTACGCTCCGGACTCTTTGTGTCTTTTGCCGAGTGGGCCGCCAAGCATACCTGGGGCATGAAAAAAATGCAGCAACGTGCCTGGAAACCTAATCTTATGGTCCCTGTACGGGATCTTACCGGTGCGCATGGTAACTTCGATTTTTTACGCAATATTGCACATCCCAAAGGATCTATAAAATTGTTGGGCTTAGAACCTGATTCCACCGGGAGCTCTATGCCTTCTGAACTGGAAAACTTGGCTCAAGCTTTTCGGGACAAGGATGTGTTTTCCAGTTGGGCCATCATTAATACCACCGAATTTGCCAAAGGGGTTAATTATGGAAACCAAGCTTTATTAGGGGCTTTCTTCAGGCCCAATATTGTCTTCTTAAACCTGCAACAGCACGATGATTATGAAACCGAGCTCCGACCCATAATTCGCGAGTGTATTCGTTTGGAGATCGGTTGTTTGGTATATCAGTCCCATCCCACTGCTTTATTGGGGCAACGCAATACTATTAATGTCTGGTTGAGCGACCGTAAAGACAATTGGAGTTTGGGTTGGGATATCGGCAATTTGGACTTATCTACGTTAATAGCTTATAAGCTTAAGAAAAACTGGAATGCTAAAATTCGTCTGCTTATGGTTATTGACGATAAGTCTGAATATAAAAATGCTGTAGATTTTTTAAACAAACTTACCAATCTTGCACGCCTTCCCGATACTTTGGTGGAGGTCCATGTGGGCGAATTCAGAACGGTGTTAACACAAGCCCCGCAAGCCGATCTCAATATATTTGGCATGGACGCAGATTTGCGTTTCGAATTTGTGGAAGAAATGACCCAAAAAATCAACAGTTCCTGCCTATTTGTTAAGGACTCCGGGCATGAGAGTATATTAGCTTAATTAAGACCTTCTACGCTTTCACTTTGGCGGAAAGACATTCGAACAGCTAAGCGCTTCATCGATCTTATGATTGCTTGACACGGACACGATTAATCTGCATAACCATCTAATTTTCCGTATCTTGCTTGGTAGTGCATATCAAATAAAACCAACCAAAAGATTCTTAACAAATGAAACACATATATCTTCTCTTAATCGCCCTTCTTCTCACGGGGTCCTGTAAGAAAAAAAGTCCTTCCTCATCCTATTTAGGTGTTGTTTCACTTGAAGTTACAGGAAAGCCTCAGGCCGCTTCCCATTTTGAAAAAGGGTTGCTGCTTTTACATTCATTTGAATATGAAGATGCCAGGGAGGCTTTTAAAGAAGCACAACTGGCAGATCCAGAAATGGCTATGGCCTATTGGGGTGAAGCCATGACCTATAACCATAGTCTTTGGAGTGAGCAGGATTACGATATGGCCTTACCCATTATGGAAAAGCTTGAAAAGCTGGACTATAAAGCGAACTGCACTGAGCTTGAAAAGGATCTTATTGAGGGCCTGAAAATACTATATGCTAAAAAAACTGAAAAGTTGGAACGGGACGACAACTACTCAGCGTTTATGGAGTCCCTCCACCAAAAATATCCCGACAATCATGAAGTGGCAGCATTTTACGCCCTTTCACTACTCGGGTCCGTCTCAGAAGGACGTAACGAGGAAATTTATGGAAAGGGAGCAGTGATCGCCCAAGGGATTATTGCCGAGAACCCGAATCACCCTGGAGCCTTGCACTATCTTATCCATTCCTATGACGATCCAAAGCATGCTTACCTTGCTTTGGACGCTGCCAATGCATACGCAGTGGTTGCACCAGATGCCAGCCATGCCTTACATATGCCTTCACATATTTATGTTGCCATGGGGATGTGGGATGAAGTGGTATCTTCCAACATAGCATCCTATAATGCAAGTCTCAATAGAATGAAACGCAAAAGTCTCGACAACAATGCACGTGGATACCATGCCTTTCATTGGTTGCAATATGGCCATCTACAGCAAGGAAATAAAGAAAAAGCGGCCGAAATGGTTTGGGAAATGCAACAATTCGCGAACGAATCGCCTTCTCCTCGAGCTCGTGTTCACATGGTGTTCTTAAAAGGAACCTATCTTACAGAAACGGATGATTGGGATTCTGAAATCGCTGAAATTCCAGTTGAAACGGACGACCTCAATGTTTCTATTAGATCGCAATACCTTTTTCTGGAAGGAATGAAAGCCTTTAAGGATAAGGATTCAAAAGCATTGGATAGTTTAATTCTTGTAGCTCGGAATAACATAAATCGTGAAAACTTTGTGATAAAAGAAGGAAAAAGCAAACTATGTTCTAACATTTCCCGAGCCGACGCCAACCAAATGGATATTACCGAATCCGAAGTAAGAATGGAGCAACTGTTGGGTCTGGCAGCCTGGTTGGATGGCGATATAGAACAGACCGAAGCACACTTATTGAAGTCTATAGAACACTTCGACGGAATGAGCTTTAGCTATGGCCCTCCGAAAGTTCAAAAACCGGTTCGCGAACTTTATGCCGATTGGTTGGTAGAACAGGAAAGAATGGAGGAAGCCAAGAAGCAATACGAACTTACCCTAAAGATAGGCCCCAAACGCCTTCGCCCAACCCAAGCTATTGAAAACATGTAACGTTTGAGTATTTCTCAAACAAAAAACCCATCTTCTCCAAAACCCCAATGAACAAAAGTTTAGGTCTAAATGAGATATCATGGGTTCATTCAAGTTAACAGTCGTTAACAGACATTAACGTATTAAGTTTCGGGGATAGGCTACTTTTAAAAAAAAGTAACATCATGTTTTCTAGAAAACCAAACACCAAATCACGCCTTTTTCAAGTTTTTTTATTCGTCGCTATATTTTCTTATAATCATATTCTTGGTCAAAAGGCAAATTCCACAGCATCATCCGAAGCTATAATGACAGCTGTCTACCAAGATATTTGGCAGCCTTTTATGGAATCCTACAGGGAATTGGATATTGAAAAATTCAAATCCTTACAAGCTACCGATTTAACTAGGGTATCAATCGATAGAAATACAATACAGACAAAATCTAATTATTTGGGTGAAATAGAAGGGTTCTTTAAACAGTTTGAACAACTAAATAGACAATTGGATATTACGTTTTCTATTTTATCTACAGCAACTGGCGATACCAAGGTATATCAAACGGGATACTATTGTATCAGCGCAAGGCGATCTAATTCTGAGCCTTTTAAACCCATGGGATATGGTTTTTTTACTGTGGTTTTAATCAAGGAGGCGGGTCATTGGAAGATTTCTTTAGATGCAGATAAACAATCAGCCATCAATGAGGAAGAATTTAGAAATTCTGATGTAATTTACGAATTGGATTAGTATTTCTACCCCAAACAAAAAAAGCCCATCCAAACGGATAAGCTCTTCATTGGTCTATTTCTAAACCACTCTCTCCGTCGCTAAAGCTTTGGAGAGCAACACAACTTTGTAATTCCCAACTCGATTGGGAATCTCATTGACTTTTCAATGAGTCACTCGACGACTCGAGTGTTAAAAGCGGTCTGGACGAGACTCGAACTCGCGACCCCCTGCGTGACAGGCAGGTATTCTAACCAACTGAACTACCAGACCAATTTTCTTGTCTTTTTGCAAAGACCCTAGCAACAGCTAGGCTTAGAAGAAATTGTTACCACTTTGCTTTTTAAGGCGTGACCTTGATTGCAAAGGCGGATGCAAATATATCACGTCTTTTTTATTTCGCAAACAATTTTCTCAAAAAAATACACCCTTATCCAAACTTCTGTCGTTCCACCAAATAGGTGGTCAATATTTTGTTGAATCCTTCGTTTACATCAGCCTTCACATACTTAATGCGATACTGGCCACATTTTAGCTCCAAAGCATCAAAATAATCAGCTACAGCCTTCTGGTAATTTTCCTTGATGGTATCGGCATATAAATTAACATGCTCCCCAGTTTCCACATCGACAAAACGTTTGGGGCGGTTAGAAAAATCGAAATCCAGCTCCTTTTCACCGTCGTAGGTATGAAACAATACTACTTCGTGCTTATTGTACTTTAAATGCTGCAAAGCCTCGAACAATTGCTCTTCTTCGGTTTCGGTCTGAAACATATCGGTAAACAAAAACACCAAGGAACGCCGTTTCAATTTTTCAGCAATTAAATGCAAGTGAGTATAGGTTTTAGTGGTCACCTCGCTCCTACGGTTGGAAATGGCTTTGTTTAACTGAGCCAATAACATATGGTGGTGACGCTCACTCCCCTTTTCCTGGGCATAGTAATCGTAAGCATTGCTGTAGATACTCATCCCCACTGCATCGCGCTGGCGCTTTAAAAGATTCATGATAGCCGCAATACCCAATGCGGAAAATCCAATTTTGTTTAAGGAATCTATGTGGAACTCCTTTAACTTGGGATAATGCATGGAACTACTGTTATCCAGGATTAAGTGACAACGCAGGTTGGTTTCTTCTTCGTACCGCTTGGTATACAGCTTGTCGGTTTTGGCATAGAGCTTCCAATCGATATGCTTGGTGCTTTCTCCTGAGTTGTAGATTTTATGTTCGGCAAATTCGGCAGAAAAACCATGAAAGGGACTTTTGTGAAGTCCCGAAATAAACCCTTCTACCACTTGGGTAGCTAACAGTTCCAGGTTCTTAAACCCGGTAATTTCATTTATTTCCTTCTCAATATTCATAGCAAACGGGCATCTCGATACAACCATGCAAAAATGCATAGTCACTCGATGACCTTTATTCTTCTATAACTCCATCCACAATACCGTATTCTACACTTTCTTCCGCACCCATCCAATGATCGCGGTTAAAATCCTTCATAATTCTCTCAAAAGTCTGGCCACAATTGTCTGCTAGGATTTGGGCACTCAACTCCTTGGTTTTAATGATTTCCTGGGCCGTGATTTCTATATCACTCGCAGGTCCACGGGCTCCGCCGCTGGGCTGGTGAATCATAACCCGTGCATGTGGCTGAATGAACCTTCGTCCTTTCTCCCCTGCCGAAAGCAATAAACTTCCCATAGAGGCCGCCAAGCCTGAACAAATGGTAGATACTGGGCTCTTTACTGCTTTAATGGTATCGTACATGGAAAACCCAGAGGTAACATACCCGCCAGGGCTATTGATGTACAACTTTATTTCTTCGTTGTTCAAGGAATCCAGATACAATAGACGATCTACTACATGCTTGGCAGTGTCGTCATCTACCATTCCCCATAAGAAAATCTTCCTGTCTTTTAATAAAACATTTTCTATCTGATCCTGAACTTTATATACTTTTTCCATATTAAATTTGATATTCCTTCGAGCTTAGCCGAAAGATCTAAAGTTTTGCTATTAAAGGTCTTGACGGAGCCTGTATCGAGCTTGTCGAGATGCTCGACCTGACTGATGCACTAAAAATAAGAAAAGGCTCCCAAAAGAGAGCCTTTATTACAACTATTTTTCTATTCCTAGTTTAAAAGTGAATCCAATGCTTCGGTATACACATTTTCTGGAGCCACGCCTACTTGACGCCCTACCAATTCCCCGTTATTGAAAACCAATACCGTTGGGATGTTTCGCACACCGTATTTAGCAGCAAACTCCTGGTTAGCATCTACATCTACTTTTCCTACTACTGCTTTTCCTTCATAATCATTGCTGATCTTGTCAATGATTGGACCTACCATACGACAGGGCCCACACCAAGCAGCCCAAAAGTCTACCATAACAGGTTTGTCACTTTTTAATACAGTTTCTTCAAATGTTGCATCCGTTATTTCTAAAGCCATTGTTTTATAATTTATATTGTTATGCAAAAGTAGTCAAATTTTATTCCAAAACTTACAGTGGCAGTATAGCTTTGACTAATTGACAGATTGTTTTTATTTATAGTATGTCGGAAGGTTGTCCAGAAACTTTACAACATTAAATTCCCTACCTTTAAAACAAACAGAAACGTTTATGGAAACCGCTGGTTATTCTGGAACCCCACTGGCAAAAAAACTGGGTATAAAAGCCCAATTCTCTGTCTTTGTTCACAGCGAACCAGTTCCTTATATTTCACTTTTTAGCGATATGCCCAATGAACTTTCGTTTCCCAAACAACCCCAACCCGAATCCTTGGATTTTGCCCATGCCTTTTGCACCACACATGAGCAATTACAAATAGCTTCGGACACCCTGATACCCTTACTTAAAAAAACAGGGATGATTTGGGTGAGTTGGCCCAAGGGGAGTTCCAAAATTCCGTCTGAAATAAACCGGGAAAGTGTTCGGGATCATTTCCTTTCTGAAGGTTTGGTAGACACTAAGGTATGTGCTGTAAACGCAGACTGGAGCGGCCTAAAATTTGTATACCGTTTAAAGGATCGTTAATTCAGCTTATAATTAACGTCTTGTGCTTTTAGCTCATCCAGTAATTCTTTGCTAATGGCCACTTTGGTTCTTCTACTTGGCATGTTCAGCTTCACCTTTTCCTTTACATCGTACATGGTAAAATGCAGTTGCTTGTCCCCTTTATGAGTTCTGAACAGATCTTTAAGAAGTTCAATCCGTTTTTCAACCAGGTCATCGATCTGCATCTGTATGGTCAACTTTTTGGCTTGCTGATCCATGACATCGTGTAACATGGTAAAGTGATTATACTGCATTCGAGGATCCCCTTTCTTACCTGTTTCACGGTTTACCCAGCCCTCTTTCACAAACACACGGGCATAGATAAAGGAATTGGGCACCAAAAAGTGTCGCCATTTTAGGTATTCCTCGCCAAAGATCTTGAACTCGAAACTATCGTCGTAATCCTCGACCGTAAAAATAGCCCATCCTTTTCCTTGTTTACTTTCGCGATGTTGCACATCGCTTACAATACCACCAAAACACACTTCACGGTTCACGAAACGTTCCATCTCATTAAAATCGGACACTTTCACATTGCAGAAATTGGCAATCTCTGTTTTGAAATCATCCAAGGGATGACCCGAGATATAAATCCCTACCACTTCTTTTTCTTGTTTCAGTTTTCGCATGGTTCCCCATTCCTCACAAGGAGGTACTTGGGGTTCTGGAATCTGTACTTCACTGGCATCACCAAACAAACTTACCTGGCTGGAATTTTGTGTTTCTTGATATTTGGAGGCGTACTTCAAGACTTTTTCAAAAAACAGCACCCCATCACCTTCATCGTGCATGTATTGCGCCCTGTGGGTTCCAAAGCTGTCGAAACCTCCAGCCAACACCAAGTTTTCGAAAGCTTTCTTGTTGGCTGCCCGTAAGTCGATACGCTTAGCCAAATCGAAGATAGATTTATATTTCCCTTCTTTCCTATGTTCAACAATAGTAGCAACGGCGTTTCCTCCAACTCCTTTTATGGCTCCCATTCCAAAACGAACAGCTCCCTGGTCATTTACCGTAAACTTATAGAAGGATTCGTTCACGTCGGGTCCCAATACATCCAACCCCATCCGCTTACATTCTTCCATAAAGAAGGTTACCTGTTTTATATCGCTCATGTTATTGGAAAGTACCGCCGCCATATATTCGGCTGGATAATGCGCTTTTAGATAGGCAGTCTGATAGGCAATCCATGCATAGCAGGTGGAATGCGACTTATTAAAAGCATAACTCGCAAAGGCTTCCCAATCCTTCCAGATTTTTTCTAAAACATCGGCAGGATGGCCATTCTTTTCGGCCTGCTCGATGAACTTGGGTTTCATCTTATCCAGTACAGCCTTTTGCTTTTTACCCATAGCCTTACGAAGGACATCGGCTTCACCTTTAGTGAAATTGGCCAACTTTTGGGATAGCAACATTACCTGCTCCTGATAGACCGTAATTCCGTAGGTTTCCTGAAGGTATTCTTCCATGGCAGGGAGATCGTACGATATCTCCTCTTCGCCATGTTTTCTTCTAATAAAACTCGGAATGTATTCCATGGGTCCTGGACGGTACAATGCATTCATGGCAATGAGATCGGCAAAAACCGTAGGCTTTAAATCCTTCATGTGTTTTTGCATCCCAGGGGATTCATACTGAAATATCCCAACGGTTTCCCCTCTTTGGAACAGCTCGTATGTCTTTTCATCATCCAGCGGAAAATTATCGGGATCCAACTTTACACCATGCTTGTGCCAAACGATTTTTACGGTATCCTTGATGAGGGTCAATGTTTTCAGCCCCAAGAAATCCATCTTCAACAATCCGGCGCTCTCTACCACCGAGTTATCGAACTGGGTGACATACAGATCGGAATCCTTGGCTGTCGCCACGGGAACGAAATTGGTAATATCGTCCGGGGTAATGATCACCCCACAGGCATGGATTCCAGTGTTTCGAACCGATCCTTCCAGTACCTTTGCTTGATTGATGGTTTCTGCCTCTAGATCGCTTCCTTCGGAAAGATTCAAAAGTTCGTTCACCTTGGGCAATTCATCACTTCTAAATTTACCCCGTAAGGTTTTTTCGTCCATGGCAAAGATCTTGTTCAGCTTTGTCATGTTCGGGATGAGCTTGGCAATGCGATCGGCATCATTCAACGGTAAGTCTAATACCCTTGCTGTATCCCGAATGGACGACTTGGCTGCCATGGTTCCGTAGGTAATGATCTGTGCTACCTGATTGGCACCATATTTATTGATCACGTAATCCATAACCTTTCCGCGGCCTTCATCATCAAAATCGATATCGATATCGGGCATACTCACACGATCCGGATTCAAGAAACGCTCAAAAAGGAGATCGTACTTTATGGGGTCTATATTGGTAATCCCCAAACAATAGGCCACGGCACTTCCTGCAGCGGATCCCCGTCCTGGCCCTACGGAAACTCCCATGTTCCGTGCTTCGCGGATAAAATCTTCGGTAATCAAAAAATACCCTGGGTATCCAGTATTGGCAATAACATCCAGCTCAAAGTCCAGACGTTCTGTAATTTCTTCGGTGAGATCACCATACCGTCCCTTCGCACCTTCGTAGGTTAGGTGGCGCAAGAATTTATTTTCCCCACGTTTACCACCGTCCACCTCATCTTCCGATACTTTAAACTCATCGGGGATATCGAATTTGGGAAGCAGTACGTCCCGCATCAGTGAAAAAGGCTCCACCTTATCGATAATTTCGGAAATATTGGCAATGGCTCCGGGCAAGTCCTGAAACAGCTTCTTTATTTCGGCTTGACTCTTGAAATAGTACTCTTGATTGGGCAAACCATAACGGTATCCCCTTCCACGGCCTATGGGCGTTGCCTGTTTTTCCCCATCTTTTACGCACAATAAAATATCGTGCGCATTGGCATCCTCTTTGGCGATGTAATAGGTATTGTTGCAAGCGACGAGTTTTATATCGTGTTTTTTGGAAAACTCTATCAAGGTACCATTAACCCGTTGCTCGTCCTCCTGGTTGTGGCGCATGATCTCTATGTACAAATCGTCGCCGAATGTCTCTTTCCACCACAAAAGGGCTTCTTCGGCTTGCTTTTCACCAATATTCAGTACTTTGGAAGGAACTTCGCCGTACAAGCTTCCCGTTAATACGATAATGTCTTCTTTGTACTGCTCGATCACTTTTTTATCGATACGAGGCACATAGTAAAACCCTTTGGTATAGGCTATAGATGCCATCTTGGCCAAATTGTGGTATCCGTTTTTGTTTTTGGCCAAAAGCACGATTTGATACCCATTGTCCTTAACGGTCCGGTCTTCGTGGTTTTCACAAACAAAGAACTCGCAACCCACGATGGCCTTAATGGCTTTGTCCTGCTCTTCTTCAGGCAGGGATTTGTTGTAATCGTTTACGGCCTTGGTAAAATGGAAGGCCCCCATCATATTACCGCTATCGGTTAAGGCAACTGCTGGCATACCATCGGCAATAGCTGCATTAACCAAATCTTTGGTGGAAGAGGTTGACTGAAGAATGGAAAACTGAGAGTGGTTGTGCAGATGCGCAAAAGGCAACTCCTCCAACGTAGCAATATTTTCTTCTATTTCTTCTGAAGAAATTTCTACGGTTTCGGTTTGGGACTCCAACGACTTCCGTATCTCGTCGGAAGCTTTTTTAAGATTGATGTGTTTAAGCCCAATGAATTCTATGGGCTGTGGGTTCTCTTCCGAGAATTGCTCGAAATAATCGGGCGTAACGTCCAATTCCTCTTGGGTAAAAATACGTCTTCGTACCAATTCGAGGAAACAACGTGTGGTCGCTTCCACATCGGCAGTTGCGTTGTGTGCTTCTGCGAAGGGTGTATCGAAAAGGAATTGATGGAGCTCGGTTAGGGTAGGCAATTTAAACTTCCCTCCCCGTCCCCCGGGGATTTGACACAGTTGTGCTGTAGTTTCCGTACAGGTATCCAATATGGGCATGTTGGGCATGGGATTGTCCAATCCCAAACGATAGAGCTCACAGCCCATCACGTTTACATCGAACCCCACATTCTGTCCCACTACAAACTTAGCTTTGGAAAGCGCTTCCAAAAACTTCTCGGAAGCATCTTGTAGCGGCACCCCTTTTTCCCGGGCCAAATCGGTAGAGATTCCGTGAATGCGCTCACTATCATAAGGGATATCGAACCCATCGGGTC
>JANQKN010000017.1 GCA_028281065.1 Flavobacteriaceae bacterium
GATTATGTAGTTTGGGACAAATCGGCCGAAGTGTTTTTTAAAAAACCAGCCAAAGAAAGCCTCTATGCCGACTTCCTGTTTACTGAAGAGGAGTTGGAAGGTATTAAGACCCAAGTTGCGGAAGAAAATGAAATTGAAATCAGAAAGACTACCCAGCTTACCAATAAAGATAAATCCATTGTTTTTTGCGAAGTACAGAAGACCATATATATAGCCGATAAGGCTTACTATAAACAGAAACGAAAAAAGAAATAGGGGAGTTTTCCCAACAATTAGATATAACTTAACTATGTCATTTTCTAACATAAAAGCCATTGCCTTCGATGCCGATGATACCCTATGGGTAAACGAAACCCTATTTAGGGATGCAGAACTTGAATTTTGTGCCTTGTTGAAGGATTTTATGCCCGAAGACGAATGCAACCGCCGATTGTTTGATATAGAGATGAAAAACTTACCCATGTACGGCTATGGTATTAAGCCTTTCACCCTTTCCTTAATCGAAGCTGCTATTGAATTTTCAGAAGGAAAGGTATCCAACTCGACTATTTCTGAAATTATAGGAATAGGGAAACGTATGTTGGAAGCTCCTATAGAATTGATTGATGGAATTGAAGAAACCCTGAAGTACCTCTCTTCGAAATACCGATTGATCATGGCTACCAAAGGGGATCTACTTGATCAGGAACGGAAACTCATTAAATCGGGCTTGGAACCTTATTTTCATCACATTGAAATTGTGAGCGATAAACAACCCAAACACTATAAGAAATTGGTGAATCATTTGGATATTTTCCCTGGGGAGTTTCTCATGGTGGGGAACAGCGTAAAGAGTGATATCCTCCCTGTTTTAGAAATTGGCGGACATGCCTTTCACATTCCTTTCCACACCACTTGGGAACACGAAAGGGTAGCCGAACCTGTGCAACATCCCAATTTTAGGGAACTTTCGGAAGCTTCCGAAATGATGGGGATTTTGTAAAACATAAGCTATTCATGGTTGAGTGGAAACCTATTAAGGGTTTCTGCCTCTAACCATTCTAATGGGCTTTGAAGCAGATGAGGGCAAAATTCTAAATGGATCACCCTGCGTTCTTTACCATTGGTTGTTCTGTTGGAAGCATGCAAGGTTAAAGGCTTCATAAGCATGATTCCGCCTTTTGGGACTTCGCAAATTATTTCATTTTCTTGAATACTGTCCAATGCATCATTTCTAATAATTCCTTTGGAATGAGACTTAGGAATTACCCTTAAAGCACCATTGGCTGCTGTGGTATCATCTAAGTGAATTCGAATGGTTAGAGTGTCTTCCAATATATTCACTGGAGGTTGCACCCCGTACTGTCCTTTTTTGTGGGTCCAATTAAAGTAACCCACTGCTTCATATTTGTCTTTTACTGAAATACTTAGATCTTGATGGTAAGCGACAAACCAATTAGAAACACTGGGCTTGTTAAAATAAATTCCTTTGGTTAAGAAACACTTCTCTCCATAATTTTGGTCTAGAAGTGTGCATAATGAATCATTAAAGAGCAAAGGTTTTAATTCTGGGATTTGTTTGATCAACTGCCTGATGGCAAACAAATTTTTAGTATCAACATTAGAAACATTCTTTCCCTTGGTTTCCAATATATGAGAAATAGCTTCTATTTCGGTTTCAGAATAGAAATTGGGTATCACCACACTACCATCGTTACGTAATGTGGTTAGTGAAGTATGAAAATTCATCTATTGCTTTACAATCTTTCTAGAAAGGGTTTGATTTCCTGAACGTATCTGCACAAAATATACCCCTTTAGGCAGCTCGGCTACAGAGAACGATTCGTTGTTGGACAATGCCAGATCCCCTTGGTACAATTGCTTTATGTTTCTTCCCGAAAGATCGAAAAGGTCGATGCTTCCTTCAGAAGATAACGTATGCGCAATCTGTATTTCGGAATTTGCAGGAACTGGATACACTACCACCGAATTGGATGTGTTGGAAATATCATCCACACTCAACACTTGCGTAAGATCGAAACTATGCATGGAACGTCCATACGTCCCTGCATATAGTGTACTGGTGGGTTCGTGCAGTTTCAAATCGCGGGTAAGGGTAAGTGGTAAATTATCGCCTAAAATGGTCCACGAAGTTCCATCGTCTTCCGAGTACCAAACATTAAGATCGGTAGCGGCAAACAATACAGTTTCTGCACTGTTGATTAAAACATCATTCACTGGAATGTTGGGAAGGTTTCCTGAAACAGCCGTCCAGTTCTGACCTCCATCTGTGGTTTTAAAGATGTGCGGATCGTAATCCAACAATTGATATCCCGAAAGGGCTACATAGGCCGTCATATCGTCCGAAGGGGAAACCGCAATAGAGGTAATGTATCTATTGGGCAGTCCATTACTAATGTTGGTCCAAGTAGCGCCTCCATCGAAAGTAACATTTACATTTCCGTCGTCACTACCCGTATAGATAGTATCCAGGTTAAGGTGTGAAGGACCTATGGCTGTTAGTGTCCCGTAACTGGTAGCACCACTGGGATGTGGACCATCGGTAAGATCAGGACTTATTGGGCTCCATAGCACAGCTCTATTGGAACTGTACAATCGGTTGGTACCGTAGTACACAATTTCATTGTCGAAAGGGGAAATTATCACTGGGGTATTCCAGTTGTTGCGATCTCCGGGATTGATCCCGTTGGTTGCTCCCTGAAAGCTATTGCCGCCATCCGTAGAACGTCCCAATGCCCCGAACTGGGCTTCTACATAAATAAAGTTGTTGTCTACAGGATCTACATTTACGTGGAAGCCATCACCTCCCCAAATGGAGTTCCAATCACTTTGTCCTCCTGTAATGGTTCTAATGGTATTGTTGTCTTGCGTACCTCCATATAAGCGTTCGGGTTGTAGATTGTCTACTTCTATATTGTAAAATTGGGTAATAGGCAGATTGGTAAATTTATTCCATGTACTCCCGCCATTTTCAGAAAGATAAAGCCCACCATCATTCCCTGCTAGGATAAAATTGTTGTCGTTGTTGGAAAACTCCATGGCGTGATGGTCTACGTGCATTCCATTCACTTCGTTCCACGAACCACCACTGTTATCCGTACGGTACAGGGTTTGGCCTAATACATATACTTGATCTGGATTGGTGGGATTTATACGGAGATTCCCAAAATACCAGCCAAAGAAAGAGTCTATAAAATCGATTTCCGAAAGGGTGACCAAGGTCCAATTATCTCCATTATCCGTAGACTTATACAAGCCATTAAAGGTGTTGGTGATTTCGTTGGTTGTAAATCGAGCATAAACAGTTGATGGATCGGATTGCGAAACGGCAATTCCTATACGTCCTGTTTGGGCATTGGCAGCAGGAAGTCCTTGAGCGGCTCCCAGTTCTTCCCAAGTATCACCTCCATCCATAGAACGGTGTATGGCAGAAGTTACCCCGCCATAATCCCGTTGCCAAGGTTTACGGGTACGCTCCCACATAGCAGCGAAAATAATGTCGGTATTGGCAGGGTTCATAGCAACATCGATGGCAGCTGTAGAATCGGTTACATGTAAAACCTGTTCCCAATTGGTGCCTCCATCGGTAGTTCTATAGATACCTCGTTCTGGATTGTATCCGTAAAGTTTTCCTGTAGCTGCTGCAAACACGCGGTCTTCATCGGTTGGATCCACTACAATACGGCCAATATGGTTACTTTCGGGTAATCCTATATTGGTCCAAGTAGCTCCTGCATCTGTAGTTTTGTAAATTCCATCCCCAAAAAAAGCACCTGTATTTACACTTCCGTTGGCTTTACCAGTCCCAACATAGAGGGTGTTGGCGTTAGAAGGTGCAATGGCAATATCCCCAATGGAAAGTTTGGCTTGGTCATCGAAGATGGCAGACCAGGTAACCCCTCTATCGGTGGTTTTAAAAATTCCTCCTGTAGCTGCTCCTGCATAAAAAACATCATCATCGTCGGGTGAGAGGGCTATATCGGTAATCCTTCCTCCAGTATTTAAGGGACCTTTTAGTTCCCAGTTACCGACAGATTGCCGACTGGCTAAAATCTGCTTTGCCTGTAATTCAGCATTTCGGATGGCTTCTACATTAATAATTCCATCGGGATACGCTCGTTCATTATAAAACCATTCCCCAGGATATTGCTTGTTAAGGGCATCCCAGTCACTTGTAATATTGGGGGTCTGTGTAATGTCATCGGAAAAATGCAACACTATGGATAAGGTAGCTGCAAAGACCCATAAAAGATGTAAAGGTTTGAGGTTATAGCGCATTTTTTTGGTTTTTTGGATACCTAAAAATACTACAAATAGCATTTGGGAATGTTAAAACTCTCCTATAGTTCATAAAACATGAGAAAAATTCGAGAATAATTTCCCCTTTCAATTAGCGTATCAATTCGTATTTTTAGCTTTCTGAAAATTGAACACATGAAAAAATACACCTTCCTGCTATGGTGCCTTATGGCAACATTGCCCTTACTGAGTCAAACCCCTTCTTCAAATTTTGAATACTTAGATGTTTTCGACCTAGAATACGCTAGTGACCCCCAAATTTCCCCTGATGGAAACTACGTTGTGTATCGAAGGACCGGATTCGATATCATGAAAGATAGGAGCTTTGGGGCTTTGTGGTTGTTGAGTACAGACGATAGAAGGATTCACCATAAGTTGAGTTCCCGCGAAGGGAGCGAAAGCCAAGCGAGATGGTCACCTAGTGGGGATCGGATTGCTTTTGTGAGCAGTTCGGGGGAAGGCAGTGAGATTTATGTGTATTGGACCGATACGGGTAGTATTGCCAAACTCACCCAGTTGGAAAACAGTCCGTCCAACTTGGCATGGTCTCCCGATGGGAGCCAGATTGCTTTCACGATGAAAGTAAATGCCAAGGCACCCGTACTTGCCAAGATGCCCTCCAAGCCCAAAGGGGCCAAATGGGCAGCTTCACCTCGGATTACGGATCGATTGAAGCATGAGGCCGACGGGGCAGGATACCTAAAACCGGGCTTTACCCATATTTTTTCGATTTCTTCTGAAGGAGGTGCCGCACGGCAATTAACTTCTGGGAATTTCAATCATGGAGGAGGTTTGTCTTGGAGCAAGCAAGGGGACAAGATCTATTTTTCGGCCAATAGAAACGAAGATTGGGAATACGATTTCAGAAACAGTGAAGTGTATTCGGTAAATACCCGTTCAGGGAATATTGTGGCTTTGACCTCCCGTTCGGGCCCCGATTATGCTCCCAAAGTATCCCCCGATGGCCGTTTGGTAGCCTTTATTGGTTTTGAAGACAAGGTACAAGCATACCAAACCCGTAAACTTCAGGTAATGAATGTGGATGGTAGCAACAAACGATTGGTTTCAGCCAATTTGGATCGTAGTATTTCCAGTGCCAAATGGGCTTCGGACAGCAAAGGGTTGTATATTCAGTACAACGATTTAGGACTTACGGCTATTAGCTACATCGACCTTAGTGGTAAAGTAAGCAAGATAGTAGATAATGTAGGGGGTACAACCTTGGGAAGGCCTTATGCCAGTGGGAGTTTCACTGTGGCCAATAATGGAACGATAGTCTATACGTTGTCCAAACCCGACCGCCCTGCCGATGTGGCATTGATATCTAGAAAACAGAAACAACCTAAATTATTAACCCATCTTAACGACGATCTTATTTCGTATCGAACCATGGGTGAAGTAGAGGAGATTTGGTACAAATCCACTTTTGATAATCGCGATATCCAAGGCTGGATCGTGTATCCACCCAATTATGACAAAAACAAGAAATACCCTTTGTTAGTAGAAAACCACGGAGGACCTATTTTGAATTATGGACCTCATTTTTCGGCAGAAATTCAGTTGTATGCATCAGCAGGGTATGTGGTGTTTTACCCCAATCCACGGGGAAGTACCAGTTATGGGGAAGCTTTCGGTAATTTATTATACAACAATTATCCTGGACAGGATTACAACGATGTCATGGATGGTGTTCACGAATTGGTAAAGAAAGGAATCGTAGACAAAGACCGATTGTATGTTACCGGAGGAAGTGCTGGAGGAATCATGACAGCTTGGATTATTGGTAAAACCAACGAGTTTAAGGCGGCTGTGGTTGCCAAACCCGTTATGAATTGGATTAGTAAAACCTTAGTGGCCGATAACTATTATGGTTACGCCAACAGCCGTTATCCAGGACAGCCGTGGGAGAATTTTGAAGGGTATTGGAAGTTCTCGCCCATATCTTTGGTGGGTAATGTAGAAACGCCTACGATGGTTATGGTGGGGATGAACGATTTGCGAACCCCTCCCAGTGAAGCCAAGCAATTGTACCATGCATTAAAGCTTAGAAAGATAGAAACGGTGCTTGTGGAAATCCCCGAGGCATCGCATGGGATAGCGGCACGGCCGTCTAACCTAATTACCAAAGTAGCTCATACCTTAGCTTGGTTCGAAAAATTTAAATAGGATTCTTTAGAGACTGGATTGGTTTACTGTGGGTACCAATCCAGTTGCACTACCTGTACCTTGCCCTCGCTGGCCTTTTTAAGCATAGCCTTAAAGGTTTCTATGTTGCTGAAACCTGCTGCTCCGCGGTAATGGTAAGGATACACAATCCTTGGCATAAAAGTAGCCACTGCATTGGCAGCCTGTACCTCGGTCATGGTATAAGGTAGGTTCATGGTTACAAAGGCTATGTCTATATCTTCCAAGGCAAGCATTTCCGGAATGTCTTCGGTATCCCCCGAAATATAAACACGTCTACCATTTTTCTCGATTACGTATCCGTTACCACGTCCTTTTTCGTGATATTTCAATGCTTCGGGGCGCAAATTGTACATGGGGATGGCCTCTACACTAAAACCGAAACGCTCCTTGGTATCTCCATTGTTAAGTACGTCGATCTGTGCATCGAACTCTGAAGGCATTAAATCGGCCACGGCTTGTGGCACGATGATCTTTGCTCTGGAAGTATTCAACCCTTGTAAGGTTTCAACACTGAAATGGTCTTGGTGTATATCCGTCACTAAAATAAGATCGGGAGCATCAAAGTTTTTGAAAGCATCGGCACCACCTACAGGATCCACATAAATGATTTTACCATCCCAGGTAATCACCATAGTAGCATGTTGTATGGGATTTACTTTAAAGGAGCTTGGGTAGGTTTTTGTCGAGTCCTCCGTAGTTTCTTTTACTACTTCGGTTTCCTCAACAACTTCCTGTTTTTCGGCTTCCTTGGCATCGTTTTTACAACTGGCGAAAGCAATAAGACCAATAAAAAGTATGATAATTTTCTTCATGGGGTGCTAATTTTCCCCAAAAGTACAAATTCCTAAGACCATCCAAAAATCTATCGAACCCACTCCATTTTTATGTTACTGCGTACATAAGGACTATCGGCTTCTACAGGAATTTCTACAAAACCATACTTTCTGTAGATATGGATGGCATTTTCCAAAAGGGTGTTGGAGTAGAGGAAGAGGTCGAAATCGTTTGCTTTTGCAAAATCCAAGCAATGCTGCATGAGTTGCTGCCCAAGTTTACGTCCCCTGGCATCGGTATGTACGGCCATTTTTGTAAGTTCATAACGGTTGTTGTCTGCTTTCATAAGAGCTACCGTTCCCAGTGCACGACCGTTTTCCACGGCAAAAAAGATGTGTCCACCTGGATCCAAAATGTATTTTTCGGGCTTGCTTAGCACTTCCTTGTCGAAATCCTCTACATAAAAATAGGTTTCCAACCATTCTATGTTGAGGTCGTAAAAATCTTGTCTGAATTCTTCTTTATAGTTGGTAATCTCTATTTGTAATTCCATAGCAATAAATTCGTTTACGGTTCTTAAAAATTCCCCCGATTGTAAAACAGCTTCAAAGTCGTTTAAGTGATCGATCAAAGAATCAGCAGGGTGTTGGGTATATTTCTTTACAGCACGTTCCATGCCCCTCCAAATGGGGCGTAACTTTTGGTGAAACTTTTTTCCTTTTTCTGAAAGCACAATCACCTTTTTTCGTTTGTCGCTTTCATGAGCCCTATTTTCGATCAGTTCCTTTTTAAGCAACTTATTAATGGTTTGCGTTACGGCAGGTTGCGATGTTTTTAGGGATTCAAAAAGTTCGGTATTGGTGGTTTCTCCCAAATTGGCAATATTGTGAAAGGCAGGGAAGAGGTAAGGATCAAAATCGATATTATGCTGTTTGTAAGCTTGCTGAATGTTTTTCATACACTGATCACTCAATCGCTTTAACCGAGATCCCATGCTCAATTCCCCCAATGATTTTATTGTATCCATAAGCATTTATATAAGTACTTATGCAAATATATGTAATTCTATTTTATTTCCAAAAAAAAGGACGCACACTTTACAGTATACGCCCTTATTATTATTTGTGGATTTTCAGAAAATTATCTAGTAGCCATTACATTTTAGAATCGATGTGAGCAATGGTTTCCTTTTCAATTTCGAGGGTTTTCTCATAGATATCGGCAGCTCTTTTTAGGATGTCATCTGCGAAATCCCTGTCCTTAATATCTTTTGCATTGATGCGGACATTAAAGTAAGCACCTATAACGGCAGCTCTAGCACAAAGAATTCCTACCCCGGCATCGGAAAGGGAACTCTGCAAACCGTCTTTAAGCATGGCTTGTGATACTTCCATAGAATTATAGGATGTTTCCATTACCTGAAAAGGAATTTCGGTAGCATATTTGGTAGCATTTTCAATGGCTTCTTTTCTAGCTTCAATCTCTGCTTCGGATC